>JAGBVY010000022.1 GCA_017630115.1 Tidjanibacter sp.
GGTAGGTGGTCTCATCGGTCAGATCGCGACGATAGACGTTGTAGTAGTAGGCTGCTGCGCTGCTGCCCGAGATTACAATGCGTGCGGGCAAGATGGCGTCGCCATCGCGCAACAGATTCTTATACTCGGTGTGGCCTGCTGCTACAAGTGCCTCGATGTCGTAGTAGGCGCCGAAATTGACGCTCACATCGATGTCGGCATAGGTAATCGCTTTGGTTGTGAAGACCTCGCTGAACTGCACATCGGCCAAAAATTCGCCAGTCTTGTAGTCAATCACAACGGCAGCTACGCGGTACTCGGTCTCTGGAATCATATCCCAAACCTCCTCGCTTGCGGGGCCTTGTGAGAGGTTCCACGACGAGAAAGCTGCTACATCGCCCTCATACCAGTCCTCGATAATCATATCGACGTAACTCCTCACGCCTGCGGCATCTACATCTTTCAGGAATACGGCCCAGTAGTAGTGGTGACCGTTGTCGGAGGGTTTGATGTTTACCCAAGCGGTCTCGGTGTCGATGTTGCTCACCTCAAACTCAAAGACGCAATCCTCTGGCTCGTGCGACGACTCGGTCTTGAATGTGGCTTTGCTGACTGTCTGGGTGGTCATAGTCTCGGCGTCGTAACCAAATGCTACAAATGTATATTCCGTATTGGGATTCATACGCGAGAATGTACGAGTCTTGTTGCCGCGGAAGGTGAACTCGGGTAGGTAGGAGTCGTAGGTGTTGTAGATGTAGTCGAAAATCTCTTGGTCGCTCATACCCTCAATGGTTTTGCTCTCCACGTCGATGACAACATAGGGGTCGTTGTTGGTGGTGGTGACGTGTACGTCGGCCGTCGATTGGGTGATGTTGCTTACTTCGAGTGTGATTTGGTTGTCCGAGGGGGGTACAGGCTCGGAGGTGTACTCAAAGGTGGCCACCTCGCCAATCAGCTCGCAATCCTCGTTCCACTTGGCAGCATAGAATATATATTTGGTATTGGCCTTGCAGCTCTGGTAGCCATCGCGGATGTTGCCAATCTCGTTGTACATACTGAAATACTCGTCGCGGCTTTCGATGAAACCGTAGTTGTAGAAGAGCTCGATGTAGTACTCGATGTCGCCTCGCTGGATGGCCTCTTTGAGGTTGTCGCCATACTCAGCCTTCCACATATTCAGGGTCTCTTCGGAGGTGATGCCGTAGTAGTAGGGTACGCCTGTGTGGGAGGGGAAAATCTTGTAGTAGAGAATGTGGTCTTCCTCCTCAACCTCAAACTCGAAGGTGATGTCGCCATCCCAAGCAGCCTCCGTAGTGAAGGGGGCTTTGATGATGGCGGTGGTGCGTTTGCCAGAGGTGGTTATGCCATAGGCATAGAGTACATACTCGGTGCTGGGGCTAAGGTTGGCAAAGAAAATATCCTCAATGCTACCCACAGCCACAACCTCCTCCAAGTACTGTTCCAAGGTGAGGTCGTTGATTTCGGCAAGGTAGTTGATGTACTCCATATCCTCAATAAAGAGTGCTTCATCGCTCTCGATACCGTCGAAGTATGCTTTGGAGGTAATCATTGGGAGCCAAGTCAGCTCGGGGTCGGTGGTTACAACCGAGAAGAGTATCTCAGTGGCGCTAATCTCCTCAACCTCAATCTTCAAAGGCTGGTCGAAACAGCTCTGAGTGACCGTTATGGTCAGGCTCTGCGCCCCCTTGTAGCTTACAGTAACCTCGGTCTTGCGCTCCTCGGTGCTCTCGTTCACTGCGGCTATAAACTCAATAGCGCGTGGCTTAGAGGTGTTTACTGCCAACCAGTCGGCGCTCTCGCTGACGCTGATTCTCTCGCCCTCGACGGGGTTTACAATTTGGTAGGCTATCGATACTGCCGACCCGTCGGAGGGGATGGTAAGCTCGGTCTGGCCGAGTTGAATCTCGGGGGTTGCCATCTCGGGCTCTTCTTGGCACGAGTAGAGTGTTGTGGCTAACAATACACCCCAGAGTATGGTCCAAAATCTTTTCATATTTTTCTTTTTTTATTGTTTTTGTTTGCTGTTTTTGTGCTGAGTAGATTAGTTGTAGGCGTAGGCTACTGTGCCATTGATGGGGCAGAGGGCGCAGTTTACAAGCTCAAATCCACCTTTACCGTCGTCGGTGGTGACAATCACGATGAGCTTGCAGTTGGCCTCATACCACTTGTCGTCCAACTCTACCGCAGCTATGTAGGTGGCCTCTTCGCCGCTCTCCACGAGGCCTATGTTGTGGCCGTAGATGTTCTCGGTTTTGTTCTCGCCAACCATATGTCGCAGACAGTTGTTGTGGATGTGCTGCCAGGCTGCCGTAGCACCGCTCTGGGTAGCTTGGATTGCATCTTCAAGCACCCATACAGCCACTCGATAGTTGCCACTCTTGGCCGCTTTCACGCCAACGTGGGTGTAGATTTGGCCCTCAATAATGGTTGCCGAGGCTGCAATGGCTGCGTCGGCCTTGGGGCAGTGGATGTCGTCAATCTTGCTCTTGATGTCCTCCTCTTCGTAGGCTGTGTCGGTGGTGAGATTGAATGTGAGCCAAGGGTAAACCTTAACATTCATCGCACCCGAGAGAAGCATTGCTGCCGAGGAGTAGGCGTTGTCCTGATAGATGTCGTAGGAGTGCGATGCAACAATGTGATACTTATCTGCGTAGGCCTCCTCGCCACTGATTTTTTTCAACCTCGAAGTGAGGGTGGGGCAGTTGGGACAGGTCGAGCCGGTGTGCTGAATCAGAAGGGCACGATGGTGGAAGTCGGTGGAGGCTTTGTCGCTGTCGGCCGGTAGGTCGGCAATGCCACTTACAGCCTCAATCTTGACGGTGTTGGATATAGCCAAGCCGTAGATAGCATATATCTTGTGGGTGGCGTCGGCCGAGGCGGTTACTACGGCCGAGCTGAGGGGCTCGCTGCTATCCTCGTCGTATATCTCGGCTTTGGAGGTGACGTCGTGAATCATACCGCTTTTGTCGGTCAGCAGCACAGTGAGTGTGGCAGCGTCGGAGCCATTGGCGCGGATGATTGAGCGGTTGCTCAGAAGCGAAATCTCGCCTTCGAGCAGGGAGTCATCATCACCGTTGTTGGGTGTTTGACCTTCGCAACCTACGAGCAATGATGTGAGTGCAAATAGCCAAATAAGAAGTGTTGAAAGTTTTTTCATTGATGTAAATTTAGTGGTTGTTTTGGTTGTTGTGTCGTTTTATACCCTTTTAGGGCGTTTATATCGAGCAAATGTAACTCTTTTTTTGGGAAATGCGTTTTTGTGACACCACTTTTTTTCTATCCTGTGCCACATTTTGCTCCTCTTGTGTCACAAAAATCGCACGTCGTAAATCGTGCGAGGGGACCGGAAGAGAAAAATTGTGTTGAAGGATGAAAAATATGGCTCGGAGGTGTTATGATGAGAGAAAATTTTTTGTATTTTTGAGGTGCTAATTTAGAATAACTCCGTATGTACGATTATCGAGCATTGCGTAAAGTGGTCACCCTCTTGGCCGTACTCTTTGGTGTGGTCTTGGTTGTGTTGGTGGTTACATCGCTGCCACTGAATAAGTTTGCGCTCTTGTCGGTGGTGCTTATGGTTGTTGTGGGTATCTATTTCACCTTGATTCCTATTAGGCTTCTTGGCGAGATGGCCGACTTGGAGAAACGTGTGGAGCTCTACAAACGCAAGTGCGACGAGCTAACCAAACAGAGTAGTGCACAAGAGAAGAAAGACTAACCTTTTTATTATACCAGAACGTAAAATGAAACGTATTCTTATTGCTGGCGCAGGTGGCCAGATTGGTTCCGAACTGACGGGCTATCTTCGCAAAATCTACGGACCTGAAAATGTTGTTGCAGCCGACCTTAGGGAGTGTCCCCACTTGGCTTACGACGGTCCTTTCGAGATTCTCAACATCCTCGACCGTGAGGCCTATGCTGCACTTGTTCGCAGCTACAACATCGACACCATCTTCAACCTCGTAGCGGTGCTTTCGGCTACGGGCGAGAAGAATCCTCAGGGCGCGTGGAATGTAAATATGGGCGCTCTGATGAACTCGTTGGAGATTGCTCGTGAGTATGGTTGTGCTCTGTTTACCCCCAGTAGTATTGGTGCTTTTGGTGGTGACTTCGAGAGGGATAACACTCCTCAGGATGTATCAATGCAGCCCAACACCATCTATGGTGTGTGCAAGGTTACCGGTGAGCTACTATCCAACTACTACAACACTCGCTTTGGTGTTGATACCCGTAGCGTGCGCTTCCCCGGCATCATCTCCAATGTGACTATGCCCGGTGGAGGTACTACCGACTACGCTGTTGAGATTTTCTACGAGGCTGTAAAGACGGGCCACTACACTTGCCCCGTGCCTGCCGATGTCTATATGGATATGATGTATATGCCCGATGCGCTCAAATCTATTGTTGATTTGATGGAGGCCGATCCCACCAAGTTGCGCCACCGCAACTCGTTCAATATCGCATCGATGAGCTTCACCCCCGAGATTCTCGCTGCCGAGATTCGCAAGCACATCCCCGAGTTCACTATGGACTACGATGTCGATCCTGTTAAGGAGGAGATTTCGCGTAGTTGGCCCAACAAACTCGACGACAGTTGCGCTCGTGAGGAGTGGGGCTGGTCGCCCGACTGGGATTTGGAGAAGATGGTTGTCGATATGCTCCAAGCTGTACGCAAGAAATTGGGCAAATAGATACCGATTTTACCAACAAAGCGCAGGCCTTCCACCTGCGCTTTGTCGCTTTTTTATGAATATATAAATACGAATTACTATGAGAGCTGCAATCTATGGCGCGGGGTCGTTGGGAACGATTCTCGGCGCATACATAACTAAAAATGGAGGACAAATCGAACTCATCAACCGCAACCGTGCACACGTTGAGGCCCTGAGAGAGAAGGGCGCTCAGGTGGTGGGTACGGTCAATTTCACCCAGCCAGTGGTCGCCTACTTGCCCGAGCAGATGGAGGGTAAGTACGACATCATCTTTCTGATGACCAAGCAACAGCAAAATGGCGAGGTGGTGGGCCGTTTGAAAGAGTTTCTCGCCGACGACGGTGTTATCGTCACCCTCCAAAATGGTATTCCAGAGTTGCAGATTGGCCAGATTGTGGGTGACAATCGTACTCTGGGTTGTACGGTGGCGTGGGGTGCTACGATGCAGGGGGCTGGTGTGTGCGAGCTTACCTCCGAGCCCGACAGCCTTACCTTCTCGCTCGGCTCGCTCACCTCGGAGCGCAATGGCCACTTCGAAGAGGTGAAGGCCCTGTTGGAGATGATGGGTCCCGTTGAGGTGGACGACAACTTTGTTGGCACTCGTTGGAGTAAGCTGCTCATCAATGCCTCCTTCTCGGGTATGAGCGCCGTGTTGGGATGCACTTTCGGTGAGGCTGCCAAAGATAAGGCCTCGCGACGCATCGTGCAGGCACTCATCAAGGAGTGTATCGATGTCTGCGCTAAGGGTGGCATACGCATAGAGCCTGTGCAGGGTAAGGATATTGTAAAGTTGCTCGACTATAAAAGCGCTCTTAAAAAGGCCATTTCGTTCTTTATCATCCCCATAGCTATCCGCAAACACGCTCTATTGAAGGCAAGTATGTTGCAGGATATTGAGAAGGGCAAACTGACCGAAGTTGATGCTATCAATGGCGTTGTTAGTGCTTATGGTCGTAAGGTGGGCTGTCCTACCCCAATGAACGACAAGGTGGTGGAGATTATCCATCGCATTGAGCGTGGGGAGCTTACTGCTTCGTTTGAGAATTTGAAGTTGTTTTAGTTCTCGGCTGTGCCTTGTGGGTGCTTTTTGCACCAAATTTCAAAAGCGA
>JAGBVY010000023.1 GCA_017630115.1 Tidjanibacter sp.
CTATGGTTACAAGTGGGCCGAGGTGCTCGATGCCGATGCTTTCGAGCTCTTCAAGGAGATGGGTATCTTCTCGCGCGAGTGCGGTAACCGCTTCCGTGAGGAGGTTCTCTCGAAGGGTGGCATCCGTCATCCTATGGAGCTTTATGTAGCCTTCCGTGGCCACAAGCCCGAGACGCAGGCTCTTATTGACGAGATTCTGAAATAAAAAAGACGTATAGCAGGGCAATAGCTGTGTTATGCTCTTGCCCTACTATCTGCCTTTTTGGGTAAGTGGTTCAGGTGACTTAGGGAGTCTGGGGAAGGGCCTATAAGGCCAATACGCTGGGTTTATTGGGTTCACTGGGTTTGCTGGGTTTACTGGGGCTTCTTAGTCCTCTCAGTTCTCTCAGTCCTCTCAGTCCTCTCAGTCCTCCTGCAACCCTCGCCATCTTCTCAACCTTAGGTCGGTTGACGGTTGACGGTAGTCGTTAGACGTTTGACGTTAGACGTTAGACTAAAAGTATAAAGGTATGAAGTATAGACTTTCGGATGTTTCCACCCTTGTTGGAGGCCAACACTATGGCGAGGATGTGGTTGTGAGGAGTGTGATGACCGACTCACGCCATAGCTTTGCCATCGATAGTGCCCCCTTGTTTGTGGCTATTGCCGGCATCAACCACAATGGCCACAACTTCATTGGCGACCTCTATCGTAGGGGCGTGAGGGCTTTTATGGTCGAGCGCCAGATGGATTGGAGTGCCTATCCTGAGGCGGGATTTGTTGTGGTGGAACGCTCGCTTAGGGCGTTGCAAAAGCTTGCGGCCAACTATCGTAGCCACTTCGACGGAGTGATGGTCGCCATTACCGGCTCTATTGGCAAGACGGCCGTTAAGGAGTGGATTGCCGAGACTGCCCCCGAGGGTGTGAAGGTCTTTCGTTCGCCTCGTAGCTACAACTCCCAACTTGGCGTGGCACTTTCGCTCTTGATGATGGAGGGTGACGAGGATATTGCGGTCATTGAGGCGGGCATATCGCGTCCCGATGAGATGGCTCGCTTGGAGGCAATCATTAGGCCCGATGTGGGTTTGTTTACGGCGCTCGAAGAGCAGCACGACGAGAACTTCATCGACCGCAGTCACAAGGCTGCCGAGAAGGCCATACTCTTTGCTCGCACACGTCACGTCATCTACAACGCATCCAATCCCTATATCGTTGAGGCTCTGGCGGCTATTAAGTCGAAACGTGGGGTGGATAGTATGCGGGCTATGGTTGGCGAGCTCTACGACCTTCTGGGTTACAATCGCACCGAGGTGGAGGAGCGTCTGGCCGACATGGAGCCCGTTAGGTTGCGCTTGGCACTTTCGGAGGGGTTGGGTCGCTCGGTGGTGCTGAGCGATACGCACAACTCGGACATCAACTCTCTGGCTATTGCGCTCGACTCGCTGGGCGAGGTGGCGGGTGGCCGACGCAGGGTCGTGATACTCTCCGATATGCTTTACAGCGCTCTGCCAGACGAGGAGGTCTATGCACGCATTGCCCGTGCGGTGGAGGCCGCAGGGGTTGATTTGACCATTGGGGTGGGCAGGTTCATTACGGCCCACAAACATCTCTTTGCCGACACAGACGAGTTTTATGGCTCTACCGACGAATTGCTGAAAGTACTCACTCAGGACCGATTTGAAAACTCGGCCATACTTGTCAAAGGAGGCCCAATGTCGGGCTTCGATAGGATTGTCCACTCACTCTCGCGCAAGTGCCACACAACAGTGTTGGAGGTTAATCTCTCGACTATGGTTGCCAATCTGAACCACTACCGCCAGAGGCTTCCTCAGGGCACACGATTGATGGCAATGGTGAAGGCTTCGAGCTATGGTCACGGTGATTACGAGATTGCCGCTTCGCTCCAACACGAGGGGGTTGATTACTTGGCGGTAGCCTTTGCCGACGAGGGTGTGACGCTCCGTCAGAAGGGTATAACTATGCCTATTGTGGTGCTCAATGCCGATGCCGACAGCTTTGCACTGATGACCTCCTATCGCCTCGAACCGGAGATTTACAACCGCTCCTCATTGGAGGCTTTTGCAGCCGCTGTGGAGGCCGCAGGCGAGAGCGACTATCCCATTCACCTGAAAGTTGATAGCGGTATGCACCGCTTGGGATTTACAATGAGCGACGTGGAGTGGCTCGGAGAGCGCTTGGCAGCACTCAAAGGGGTGCTTACCGTAAGGAGTATCTTCTCCCACTTTGCTACCGCCGATATGCCCGAGGAGAGAGCCTTTGTTGAGCAGCAGCAGAGGTGCTTTGCCGAGGTGTCGGAGGCTATTATGGCCTCGCTGCCCTATAAGCCACTGCGCCACATAAACAATACGGCAGGTATGGAATTTTTCGCCTCTTCTTGTTATGATATGTGTCGCCTCGGCATAGGACTCTATGGTGTTGGTCGTGGAGTTAGACCCATTGCCAAACTCTCCACACGCATTGTGCAAATCAAGGAGCTTGGTGTGGGCCAGACGGTGGGCTATGGTCGCCGAGGCGTTATCACCCGCCCTACGAAGGTGGCTACAATCCCCATAGGCTATGCCGACGGACTCGACCGCCGACTTGGTGAGGGTGGTTGGACTACAAAGGTGCGTGGGTGCGATGCCCCCATACTTGGCAGGGTTTGTATGGATAGCTGTATGATTGATGTGACCGATATAGCCTGCGAGGAGGGCGATGAGGTGGTGATTTTTGGTGGCGAGGGTAGGAGTGTCGAAGAGATGGCTTCGCTGCTGGGCACAATCCCCTATGAGATTATGACCTCTGTTTCCACACGCGTAAAACGTATATATGTAAGGGAGTAATACCCCACAACCAACAAATCCTATGGCAACCAATCCTACCAACTACGGCAAACTCTATATGATTCCTTGCCCCATAGCTGAGGGCAACCCCTATGATGTGCTCCCCGAGCAGAATAGGGCTATTATGGCTTCTCTGGACTACTTCATTGTGGAGAATGTGCGCTCGGCACGTCGTTTTCTCTCGGCGGCCAAGATAGGCCGACCCATAGACGAACTGACCTTTGTGGAGTGTAGTGAGCATACATCGGCAATGGAAGTAGAGCCACTGCTTGCACCTCTTCTGAGGGGTAAAAGTGGCGGCGTCATTAGCGAGGCAGGCCTGCCCGGTGTGGCCGATCCGGGTGCCGATGTGGTGGCTGTTGCCCAGAGTAAGGGTATTGAGGTGGTGCCATTGGTGGGTCCTTCGTCGCTGATGATGGCGCTTATGGCCAGCGGACAAAACGGCCAGAGCTTCGCTTTCAATGGCTACCTACCCATCAAGCCGGCCGAGCGCAGTAGGGCTATCAAACACTATGAGCGCAGAGCTTTGAGCGAGAGGCAGAGTCAGATATTTATCGAAACTCCCTATCGCAACGAAAAACTCTTTGCCGACCTGCTTGCGACGCTTGCGCCTCAGACGAGGCTGACGGTGGCGGTGGATATAACCTCGCCCACCCAATATATCCGCACTCTGAGGGTAGAGCAGTGGCGCAACCAACCCCTGCCAGAGATGCACAAACGCCCCACAATTTTCATATTCGGTTAATTGTACAACAGAGAGATATGATTACAAAAGCAGATTTCCAACTCGTGCGCTCTCTGGCCGACAAGTCGGTCCGCTTGGAGCGAGGACTCTTTGTGGCCGAGGGCGACAAACTCGTGGGCGAGATTCTCCAAGATGGAGGCTGGCCTATCGAGCGATTGTTTACTTTGGCAGGTAGCCCCTACGCCTCCCATCCCCGAGCAGAGCAAGTCTCCGCGAAGGATATGGAGCGACTCTCGCACCTGAAAAGTGCCCCTCGTTCGTTGGCATTGGTGAGGTTGCCCGAGCGTAGAGTCCCCAAGCCCAGTGCCGAGGAGTTGGTGCTCTGCCTCGACGAGATTCAAGATCCGGGCAATTTGGGTACTATCATCCGCACTGCCGATTGGTATGGTATTAGCCACATTGTCTGCTCGCCCACCACAGCCGACTGCTTTGCTCCGAAGGTGGTGCAGGCAACTATGGGTGCGTTGTTGAGAGTGGAGGTGTGCTACACAGACCTTCCCGAATGGCTCTCGGAGGCCCGTAAGGGTGGAGTGCCAATCTATGCCACCACACTCGATGGCGACGATATACATAGTGCTGAGCTCACCGCTGGCGGCATTGTGGTTATGGGCAACGAGGGTAAGGGTGTGAGTCCTCGGGTGCAGAGCCTTACGTCCCATCACCTCTACATCCCGCCCTATCCACACAATCGCCGAGGGAGCGAGTCGCTCAATGTGGCCATAGCCACCGCCATAGTCTGCGAAATCTTCCGCAATAGGTAAGAGTCTGATTCTTATACAGATAAAATAGTAGCCCACCAAAAGTGGGCTACTATTTTATCTGTGCTCCGACACCTTTGTAAATCTCGCCCCTATCGTCGCGCCAAGTGCCTCGGGGGAACAGAGCGCTGAGAGAGTTAGAAACAGAGCCAAGAGAGTCTTTTTTATGGCTATTGAATTTGTGGGTAACTATTTGATTGTGAGTCGAAACACGCCTGTGTTGTACTCCTCAAAACCCACCGAACGGTAGAGATTGCGTGCAGCTGTGCGCGAGGGGTTGGAGGTGAGCATCAGTGTGGCCGAAGGGTGGTGGGTGCGGGCGTGGGTAATGGCTGCCTCCACTAAGGCACGACCAATGCCACGACCTCTTTGTGTGGGCGAAGTGACCACATCCTCAATCCAATACTTATTGTTTAGCGGGCTTTGGTAGTAGAGCAATGTGAGTGAGCCCACAATCACCCCCTCCGACTGTGCTACAAAGAGGGTGGTGTTAGGGGCGGCCACCACCTCGGCCAGACGTTCGGCAGTAAGTGGTGGGCGAGGTGTAGGGTCAAGACTAAGGAGCAGTTCGTTTAGCTCTGAGGCTGCCTGCTCTGAGGCGCTTGTTAGGATTTTTATGTCAAATGTGTGATTCATCAAATGGTGAAGATGTTTATAGGTTACAAAGTTAACATAAAACAGGGCTATTCTACTTACGCATCCAAAATTTTTCCTATTTTTGTAAGGATGATTTGTCTTCCCCGGCGCCGTAGATAGGGCTGTGGTTATTTCCGACGGCGCACGTCGTTTGTTGTAATTTGATAGAATTGATATATGAAAAGGATTTCTGCGAGATATTTATTTGCTCTGTGGGTGCTGATTGCGGTCCAGTGGTTTGTGGGTTGCGATGGTGGTCAGGCAGTTCAGCCTCCTCAGCCCGAAGGGTATGTTGAGAGGGTGGCTCAGGAGGTGAGTTTCAACAATATAGAGGTTTATTATATGGGTGCCTATCTGGGCGATCAGACCTCAGATGGTTGGCTCATAAAACTCTCCACCGATATGGAGATGGACTCTGCCGGCAACCCCATTGGCCCGGGTAGTATGGTTCAGCTATTGCTCAACACCCCCTACAATGACGACCAAGAGGCAAATGTGGATTTTCTGGGTGGAATCTACACCTCACAGACCAATTCGGGCGACTTCTCGGTCGGCAGTTTTGTCAGTGGCTACATCAACATTGTCGAGCTTCCGGGCGAGCGCTTGGAGCAGGCCGATGCTACCTACTGGGCCGAGCTGGGCGAGGGTGCAACCGCAATGGATTGCGATTTGGTGGACGATGGCGCTGTGGAGATTAGGCGTGTGGGCGACCACTTCGAGATAGAGGGCGTACTGGTGGGGCAAAAGTGCCGTAAGCACCGCTTCGTGTGGAGCGGTAAGGTAGAGCCCAAAGATTACGTTAAGTCCGAAGTGTCCAATAGCACCCTGAGGGCCGATATGACTCTCGACAGATTGAGCAGGATGTATATTCAGGATAGGGGCGACATCTACTACCTCGGCGACGAGAGCTACCGCTGTTTTACACTCTTTTTGGCCTCCGAGGGGGTGGATTTCTCGTCGGGTAAGCCTCGTGAGAGTGGCGAGTTTCTGCGATTGGATATGCTTGTGGCGTGGCAGAGCGTCGCCTCCGATGGAATCCCCGCAGGCACCTATCGGATGACCAATCGCAATGCCGACACCTCTATCGACCGCCTAAATTTAATCCCCTTTACGCTCATTCCCGGTCTGCCCAACCGATTTACCTACCCCTATTGGTCGGGCTCGTGGTATGTCGAACTTACCAATGGAAGATGGGGCCAAAATTATGCTCGCATCGACGAGGGAAGTGTTGTTGTCGAACGCGACATAGATGGGGCGCATAGGTTTGTTTGTAGGCTTGTCGATTGCTCCGAGGCGGGGTATGCTATTGAGGCCGACGTGAGGATTGAGGAATTTGAGCTGTTGCGTTAGTAAATGATTGAAACCGAATAGAATATATGAAACGGATTGCAAAATTGTTGATGTGCTTTGTGGCCTTTGCAGCCGCTACTTTTGTGGCCTGCGAAGAGCCACAAGTGGAGGAGCAGGTCACCCTGACGGTAAGCCCCACTGCCATAACTTTCGAGGCCGAGAATGACCTTGTGAGGAACATTCAAATCAGCTCATCCCACCAGTGGAAAGCCGAGGTGGTTGAGGGAGGCGATTGGCTTGGTGTGAGCCGTCTTTCGGGTGAGGCAGCCAACCAGACGAGTGTTGATGTAGTGGCGTGGGCCAATGAGTCGGCCGAGGAGCGTCGCGGCAGTATAAAGTTTACTTCTGAGGATAAGCAGGTGGTAGTTAGTGTGTTGCAGGAGGGGCAAGTGCCCCCCACCGAAGAGCCTCTACCCGAGGCTACGGCACCCAATAGCTACCTCATCAACGGCCAGCAGTCGTCGTTTGGTAGCGTGGAATTCTATATGGTGGGCGAAAATCTCGCCATAGTGGCCACGCCGGTGCGTAGAGTTTCGGGGGTGGAGGGGATATTGGCCACCAACAACTACTTCTATGCCGCCATCTCGCCCCTACTCAACGGCAAGGAGTTTGACCCTCTGATAGAAAATCGCCCCTACACATTCATTTCCACACTCTCGTCGGCCCAGATTGCTACCCTCGCTCCCGAGATGACCGAGGAGGTTATTAGGGGCAAATGTTGCCTCTGGTTGAAGGACGAAAAGGCTACCCTCGTTGCCTCTTTCGAGCTGGCCGACGGCACACAGGTGGCTGTTAATTTGGAAGCCGAGGTTGATAAGGGACTTAGTGTCAATGAAAATAGCATTGTGCGGGGTGCGGAGAGCAAACCTATTCGCGCCTCGTTCTATTTGGAAGAGGATGGTATGACCTACCTCTATTTCACCCCCGGTGGTGTGGACTATTTCGCCGATTTGGAGATTGTGACGTGGTACATATACCTCTGCATTGAGAGCTCCAATGTGGGGGCAGGTCAGCTGAGTTTGGAGAGCCTCTCGGCGGGGCGGTTTGCAATGGGCTTGGTCGATAATGTCGATGCCAAGGCCGGATGGAGCATTGAGAGTGGCGATATGCAGGGTGCTACGGGCAACTTGACGGTAAGTAGCTCAAAGGGTGGTGCTTATGCTGTTGAAGTGCAAATGACCTATGGCGTTGAGAATTACGCAATCCACTTCGATGGCGAGTGTCGCTCGGCTCTCGATGAGGCCGTTGTGGAGACCAACTACATTCTTTACGGTGGCACAAAGAGCGCTCTTGTTGCGGCCAAGGTATTTTGCAGCGGCGATGTGTGGAGCGTTGAACTGACCACCAGCGATGGCGACACGGCCGTAGCTACTATGCCCTCGGCAATGTTCGACGGCAACGCCCGTGGCTTCTCTCAAAGTCCCCACCTGACGGTAAGCTACAAGGGCGAAACGTTCAGTAAGGCCAATGGTTATAGCGGCACCCTCTCCTGCAAACTCAATGCCGATGAGAGTAGTGTGGCCGTAACCTTCACCAACTATTCCGGTTGCGACATTTCCTACGACGGCAAGGCAACCATAATCAATTAAACTTCAACGCTATGGCTACTCGAATAAGTGCTTTATTTGCTCCACTGAGGCTTGCATTGCTGCTCTGTGCAATGGGCGGCATTGGGGTGGGGTGTGACCGCCCCGATGTGCCGGTCGAGCCTTCGGATAAACCCCAAGCCCTCTATGGCTATATCTCTCTGGGCGATGAACAGATACCCGTAGAGTCGTTCACCACCACCAGCGACGAGGAATACCTTATGCTCAAACTCTCTCCCTTGGAGGATGTGCTCACAGCCACCACCTATGCTGTTGTGGCCGTACGCACATCACTCTTGGGCTCGACGATTGATGTACAGACCAAGTACCACAACGACGACTACATCTTTGTCTATGAAGACCCACTCTACTACTACGGCCCCTATCGTCCACTACGTTCGGGTACAATCCTGCTCGATAAGAATGGTGCTGGCATTGTGCGTGTTAGGGTCGATGTGGAGTTGTATGATGGGGTGAAGTTTAGGTATGAAAATGCCGCACTTACGAGCGCACTTTTCTAAGAGGTCAACCGACAACCTACGACCGTCAACCGACCTAAGTCAAATAGAAAATGCGGGTATTAAAAAATTTACCCGCGTTTTTTTTGCTTGGAGGACTGGTAGGACTGGGA
>JAGBVY010000024.1 GCA_017630115.1 Tidjanibacter sp.
AAAAACGCGGGTATCTTTTTTAATACCCGCGTTTTTTGTTGAAAGTTGAATGTTTGTTGCCTTTGGTCGGTAGGCGGTCGTCGGTTGACGGTCGTCGGTCGTCTTTTAACACTACATACGCTGCCTCAACACCTGCTCCACCAGACGATAGTCGATATTGGAGGCCTCGCCAAGCAATGTGCCACGTTCACGGAAGCGGCGCACAATCTCGGCGCAAACATCCTCACCCACACCGAGTTCGGAGAGTCGTGTGGCCAGTCCGAGCGAACGGAAGAACTCCTCGGTAGAGCGGATGGTGGCGTCTATGCGTTCATCCTTAGTGCCTTCGGTAATGCCCCACACGCGCTGGCCAAACTGTACAATTTTGTCGCCCTTCTGCTCCCTCATCACATCCATCACTCCGGGCAGAACTACAACCAGAGTCTGGCCGTGGGTAATACCTGCGAGGGCGGTAATCTCGTGACCAATCATATGGGTAGCCCAATCCTGAGGCACACCCATAGCCACGAAGCCATTCAGGCCCATAGTAGCCGACAGCATATAGGTGGCCATAGCGTCGTAGTCTTGTTGGTTGGCACGCACTTTGGGAGCAACCTCCACAAGTGTCTGCACAACGCCCTCGGCCCACCTATCCATCAGTGGCGAGCAGTCGGTGATGGTCAGATACTGCTCCATAACGTGTACGAAGGTATCGGCCAAGCCACAAGCCACCTGAAATGGGGGTAGCGAGAAGGTGGTCTCGGGATCGAGTATGGAAAATACGGGGTAGGTGTTGTAGAAGGAGTACTTCTCGCCCGTAGTGAGGTTGGAGATGACTGCGCCACGATTCATCTCGGAGCCTGTGGCGGGCAGGGTCATAATGCTCGCAAAGGGAAGTGTGCCACCATAGAGCGAGGGGTTGAGTACCAACTCCCACGCATCGGCCTCAACAACCGAGGCTGCTGCAATCAGTTTTGTGCCGTCGAGGGTACTACCTCCGCCCACAGCCAACAAAAACTCCACACCCTCACGCTTGCAAACATCCACAGCCTTACGCAAGGTTTCAACTTTTGGGTTGGGCTCAATGCCCCAGAACTCAATGTAGTCGAAGCCTTCAAGGGCTGCTACAACCTGCTCATAGACACCGTTTTTCTTGACGCTACCGCCACCAAAGGTGACCAAAATCTTCTTATCTCTTGGCAACTCTTTGGCCAATCGTGCTATCTGACCCTTGCCAAAAATCAGTTTTGTAGGGTTCTGAAATACAAAGTTATTCATTGGTACAAACAATTTTTCCGTTAATAACAACCTTTTCTACAAGTTCCTCGCCAAAGCTATAAGGCAGATAGGCGAGCGAAGGCACGGGTTTCGACACAACCAAGTCGGCCCTACGACCCACACTCACTGCTCCCCTATCGGCACTCAGTCCGAGGGCTGCTGCGCCATTGATAGTAAGCGCAGCAAGTGCCTCCTCGGGGCTGAGGCGCATCTTGATGCAGGCCAAACTCCACAACATCTTCATATTGCCCGAGGGCGACGAGCCGGGATTGCAGTCGCTGGCGATAGGCACCGGCAGACCCGCCTCTATCATCATTCGAGCCGGAGCGAAGGGGAGATTGGAGAAGAACGAGGCTCCGGGGAGCACCGTAGGTATGGTCGAAGAGTTCTTCAAGTCAAGAACATCCTGCTCATTGGCCTCCTCCAAATGGTCCACCGAGAGTGCACCATAGGCAATACCCACCTGCACACCGCCACTCGATGCCAGCTCGTTGGCGTGGATTTTTGGCCTTAGACCATAGCGTTTTCCACACTCCAATATCTGAGCCGTCTGCTCGGGGGTAAAGAACCCCCTATCGCAAAATACATCGACAAACTCAGCCACACCCTGCTCGGCCACCTTGGGTATCATATCCTCGCAAACATAGTCCACATACTCCTGCTGGCGCCCCTTAAAAGCACGACCAACAGCGTGTGCGCCGAGGAAAGTTGCCTTGATTGTGGCGGGCAGAGCCTCTCTGAGTCGCTCAATGACGCGGAGCATTTTCAGCTCATCCTCAGTAGTCAGGCCATAACCGCTCTTCACTTCAATCGTGGCCGCACCGGTGCGAATCATCCTCCAAGCCCTCCTCTGGGCCGCCTCGAAGAGTTCATCCTCGGAGCTAATGTGGAGTCTGTCGGCCGAATTGAGAATGCCACCGCCACGAGCCGCCACCTCCTCGTAGGTCATACCTGCGATTTTGTCGCGGAACTCGCCCTCGCGTGAGCCGGCATAGACAATGTGGCTATGGGAGTCGCAGAAGGCGGGAAAGACCACCCTACCCTCAGCATCGATAACCTCATCGGCCTCAACATCGCCCATCTGGGCCATTGGGCCAAAGCTACTTATCACTCCGTCGTCGGCCACAAGGTAGGCCCCATCGATACTCTCCATCGACTGCATCTGCTCACCACAAAGGCGCTCAGTATCCAGAGGAAGAATACCCGCAAGAGTCTTTATATTCTTGATAAGCAGTCGCATAGCCTACTTTTTGTTTTGAAGAAACTCTACCGACTTAGCAATCAGCGGATACATTACCACATCTGTATCTACAAAAGGTACGACCTCTCTAAACTCGCTCCACAACTTCTCGATAGGTTCGCTCGAACGAAGCGGACGGCGGAATTCGAGTGCCTGAGCAGCGTTGAGCAGCTCGATAGCCAACACCCTCTCCACATTGTCGGCCACACGAGCCGACTTGGTAGCGGCGTTGGAGCCCATACTAACGTGGTCCTCCTGACCCTGCGATGAGGGAATCGAATCTACCGACGCGGGCATACACAAACCTTTGGTTTGGCTCACAATCGAAGCAGCCGTATATTGGGGAATCATAAATCCGCTATTCAGACCGGGCTTAGCCACCAAGAAACTGGGCAGACCACGCTGTGCCGAGATGAGTTTGTAGATTCGGCGCTCGGAGATACTACCGAGCTCGGCCATAGCGATAGCCAAGTAGTCGAGCACCAAAGCCAAAGGCTGACCGTGGAAGTTACCGGCCGAAACCACAACATCCTCGTCGGGGAATACAGTTGGGTTGTCGGTGGCGGAGTTAATCTCGGTTTCGATGACGCTTGCCACATAGGCAATAGCATCCTTCGATGCGCCGTGTACCTGAGGTATGCAACGGAACGAATAGGGGTCTTGAACGTGTTTCTTGGGCTGAGCAATAAGTTCGCTACCTGCCAGCAACTCCCTCATACGCTTAGCCGTAGCAATCTGGCCGTTGTGGGGACGCACCTGATGAACATTGTCGGCAAAGGGGTCAATCCTGCCATCGAATGCCTCCAACGACATTGCAGCCACCAAGTCGGCCTGTTCCGAAAGTCTCTCGGCCTTATCGAGCGACCACACACCATAGGAGGCCATAAACTGAGTACCATTCAGCAGAGCCAAACCCTCCTTCGATTGGAGCGTCAGGGGATGCCAACCCTCACGGCGGTTCATCTCCTCGCCCGAGATAATCTCTCCATCGGCACACTCCACCTCGCCCAAACCAAGTATGGGCAAGCTCAGGTGGGCCAAAGGAGCCAAGTCGCCCGAAGCACCGAGCGAACCCTGCTGATAGACTACGGGGGTGTAGTGGTGGTTGAACATATCGATGAGCCTCTCAACGGTAGCCACCTGCACACCCGAGTATCCATAGCTGAGCGACTGCACTTTGAGCATAATCATAATACGCACAATCTCGGTGGGGACCCTATCGCCCGTACCGCACGAGTGCGACATAACCAAGTTCTTTTGCAGAGCCGACAACTCGTCTTTCTCCACCGAAATGTTGCACAACGAGCCGAAGCCTGTGGTTACACCATAGATGGGCGTGGGGCTCTCAATGGCCTTGCGGTCGAGGTAGGCGCGGCATTTGGCAATAGCCTCACGCGAGGCCTCCGACAGAGCCAAAGTATAGTTCTCTCTAACGGCACGAATAACCTCTTTGTGGCTAAGGTGGGCACTGGATATAATATGCTGTTTCATTGTAGTTTATCTGTAATTATTGGTTAATGTTTCTGTTTTTGGTTTACAACTCAACGTTGTACTTGGTGGTCAGTTGCTCCCACTGTTCAACATCGGCGAAGATGTTGGCTATGGTATAGGTTGCGGCCTCCTCGTCGCTCAGCAAGCGACCTCCATTTTTGCGAGCCGAGGCATCGGCACCGGCATAGGTGCAACCCCACTCTGCAAAAATCTTCTCGGCCTCGACAACACTACTATTCATATTGGCCATCCAGCCATCGGCGTGGAGCGTCTTGGGGAATTTGCAACGAATCCATACGCTCTTGGCGGCATTCTGCCAAGCCCTACCGAGGTAGATATTGTTCACCTTCTGGCCATTGAAGCCCACATCGTCGTGGGTCACCTCGCAGTCGAGAAAAACAATACCATAAGGCGAGGCAACCGAGGTTGAAGGGGCAGTAATGGGGGTTGTGTCCCTATTGGCGTGAATCTGGCAGTGGTCGAAGAGCATAACGCTTGCGCCATAGATAAAATCTACATTACCCTCAACCATACAGTCTTTCAAATAGACCCTACCCGAATCATCCCTACCGAGGAAGGTGTCCTGATAGCCTGTGATGTTGCAATCGTAGAAGGCAACGTGGCCATACTTAACCTCCACAGCCATAGCTTGATCGCCACTCTGATTGGTATTCTGGTGGGTATTCTCCACCGTCAGGTCGTGAATCTGCACCTGCTTCGACTCCACCCTAAGAGTGTAGCTCCTGCGCTGTGTCTCGGGCAGCGACGAATCGGCGCCACTGTAAGTGCCCTGACAATCGTCCCAAGTGAGGATGGTCTTATCCTTGCCATCGCCCTTCAAGACCACATTATCGTGTCCTTTTGTAAGCAGCAATTTCTCCTTATAAGTACCCTCTTTGATGTAGATAATATAGGGCGTTGGGTTGTTGGCAGGCACAGAGTTGAGCGCATCCTGCACCTTGGTAAAGTCGCCCGTACCGTCCTGAGCCACAATCACCGAAGGGCCCGACTCGGAGCTACCCCTGAGGCGAGTGGTGAAGGTGAAGAGCTGACTCCACAGCGAGTTTTCGTAGGGTGCTTTGGCCACAGCCTGCACCTGCACTCCATACTCGGTCTTCTTCTCCAAACCCTCAATAGCCAACTCGGTGACACTCACCTCACCCGAGCTGACCAACATACCGCTACTCAGAACCTTATACTTGTAGCCCACAGCATTCTCCACAGCCTGCCAGGCAACGCTGGCCGACTCGGTTGTGAGTGTGCCCTCAACAAGTTGCACTCCTACGGGAGTGGCCAACTTGCCACCCTCTCCGCCAGAAGGCTCATTGGGCTCTTCGCCAGAGCAGCCCAACAGCGCCACCGAAGCTAACAGAGCCATACATATTTTACCGATTTTCATACTCTTATCGTTTTTATCAAACAACAATTCATCCTCCTCATTGGGGGGCTACTTCACAAACTGCTCAATAAGTGCCTCATCGGCCAAATTGGGCATAGTAACCTTCAACGAAGGGGTACGTTCCATCTCACGACGAATGGCACTCATAGCGCCCTCGTTACGAGCCCAACTTCGACGTGCAATACCGTTGTTGGTGTCCCAGTGGAGCATATTGTCAATCCTGCGGCGAGCCTCCTCGGAGCCGTCGATAACCATACCGAAGCCTCCGTTGATAACCTCGCCCCAGCCTACGCCACCACCATTGTGAAGCGAAACCCAAGTTGCACCCCTGAAACCATCGCCCACAACATTCTGCACAGCCATATCGGCCGTATAGGAAGAGCCGTCGTAGATATTGCTCGTCTCACGATAGGGCGAGTCGGTACCCGACACGTCGTGGTGGTCGCGACCCAAAACAATGGGAGCAGATATTTCGCCACGAGCAATAGCCTCATTAAATGCACGAGCAATCTTTATGCGACCCTCGCTGTCGGCATAGAGGATGCGGGCCGACGAGCCCACAACAAGCCTATTGCGTTTGGCCTCCTTAATCCAGTGGATGTTGTCGTCGAGCTGGCCACAAATCTCCTCGGGAGCCTCCGAGCGAATCTCCTCCAATACGCGAGCAGCAATCTCGTCGCTCTTATCCAAGTCGGCCTCCTTGCCCGAGGTACATACCCAGCGGAAAGGACCAAAACCGTAGTCGAAGAACAATGGGCCCATAATATCCTGAACATACGAAGGATAGCGGAATCTACCATCGGGCAGCACAACATCGGCACCCGCCCTCGAAGCCTCCAAGAGGAAAGCGTTGCCGTAGTCGAAGAAGTACATACCCCTATCGGCCAAGCGATTGACAGCAGCCGCGTGCCTACGCAACGACTCCTGCACTGCTGCCCTAAACCTCTCGGGCTCTTCGGCCATCATCGTGCGACTCTCCTCATAGGAGTAGCCCACAGGGTAGTAACCACCTGCCCAAGGATTGTGAAGCGAGGTCTGGTCGCTACCCAAATCCACCTCAACGCCCTCATCGGCCAAGCGCTCCCACAAATCGACAATGTTGCCCTCGTAGGCCAGCGACACCACCTCTTTGGCAGCCCTCGCCTTAGCTACACGCTCCAAGAGTTCGTCGAGCGAGGTGTGAACCTCATCTACCCAACCCTGCTCGTAGCGTTTCTGCACAGCGGCGGGGTTAATCTCGGCCACAATGCTCACAACACCTGCAATGTTGCCTGCCTTAGGCTGTGCGCCCGACATACCACCCAGACCTGCCGACACAAACAACATACCGCCCAAATCCTTAGCACCCACTTTCATACGACGTCTGCCTGCGTTGAGCACTGTGATGGTTGTGCCGTGAACAATACCCTGAGGGCCAATATACATCCAGCTACCTGCGGTCATCTGACCATACTGCGATACTCCCAAGGCGTTCATCCTCTCCCAGTCGTCGGGCTTGGAGTAGTTGGGAATAACCATACCGTTGGTAATCACTGCCCTTGGCGCATCCACCGACGAGGGGAACAAGCCCATAGGGTGACCAGAGTACATAACAAGTGTCTGCTCGTCGGTCATCTCCGAAAGGTATTTCATCGTGAGCCTATACTGCGCCCAGTTCTGGAATACAGCACCGTTGCCACCATAGGTAATCAGCTCGTGGGGGTGCTGTGCTACGGCCTTGTCCAAGTTGTTCTGAATCATAAGCATCATAGCGGCAGCCTTCTTCGAGCGAGCAGGATACTCGTCTATTGGGCGTGCATACATCTCGTAGTCGGGACGCAGGCGGTACATATAGATGCGACCATACTTCTCCAACTCCTCGGCAAACTCGGGAGCAAGGGTGGCGTGGTGCCTCTCAGGGAAGTAACGCAAGGCATTTTTTATAGCCAAGACCTTCTCGGCACGGGTAAGAATCTCTTTACGCTTAGGGGCGTGATTGACCGTTGGGTCGTAGGGTTTGGGAGCGGGCAGCTCCTCGGGGATACCCGCTCTTATATCGGCTTGAAACTGTTCGAGTGTCATAGAGTTATAGGTTGTTTATGGTGATTGGTTAATTGATTTTCGAGTTTACAACATCCAAAATCCTCTTCTCCTCAGCGTCGGCTGCCTCGGCAATCTTGGCTGCCTCAGCCACAAGAGCGTCGGCCGTCTGGCGGTCCTTCAAGCCTGCGGCATTGATTTTCACATTGAGGAATGCACCCTGAACGGCAGCACGAGCTGCAAGTGCACCCACGCCTGCGTCGCTCACCGAGTTGGGGTTGCCCTCCTCGGCCATTGCGCCAGCAATCTCAAAGGCTGCATAAGAGGCCTTCATTGTTTTCAGAGGCACCTGAGTTGCATAGAGTGTTGCACGCTCCATAGCCTCGGCCCTTGCAGCCTTCTCGGCATCGGTACCCTTAGGCATTGCAAATACAGCCATAATCTGGTTGAACGCATCGGTATCCTCATCGACAAGGTAAAGCAGCTCGTTCATAACCTTCTTGCCCTTCTCGGCCCAGTCGGAGAAGAACTCCCAACGCTCATCCCAGCCGGGTTTGTGGGCTGAGAGGTTGGCAACCATAGTGCCCAGCGCTGCGCCCAAAGCACCCATATAGGCCGAGATAGAACCACCACCGGGGGCTGGCGACTCCCTCGAAGTCTCCTCTGCAAAACCTTTGCAAGTCAAATCTACAAGACCCTTCTTCACATTGTCCTTCTCAATCAGGCTCTCCACAATCTTCTCCTCAGGACGGAATGGGGTGAGCTCCGAAAGGCCCATAGAGCGAACAGCAATATCCAAAATCTCCTCGTCGGTAATACCCAGCGAGCGTTGTTGTTTACGCAAGAAATACTT
Organism: Tidjanibacter sp.; assembly: GCA_017630115.1. Lineage (GTDB taxonomy): Bacteria > Bacteroidota > Bacteroidia > Bacteroidales > Rikenellaceae > Tidjanibacter. The sequence continues at coordinate 8,260 of JAGBVY010000024.1, forward strand.
GCCCGCCTCCAAGAGTGCAGTGCGGGGTACAAGGCCCACAATCTCAGTACCCGTTACCCTCACGCCACGAGCGGCAGCTGCACGACACACCTCCTCAAAGGCAATGTGGAGCGGAGTGGCAGCAATGTCGGTAATGTTCATCGAAACCTGAGCGATACCATACTCCTCGATAAACCAACCAATAGCCTTACAACCTTTCAGCGTACCGGGAATCATCACAGGTTTGCCATTCTCGTCGCGTACAATTTTGCCCACAATGGGTTTCTCCCTCATAGGACGGCCCTTCTCCCTGACGTCGAAAGCAATGGCGTTGGCCCTACGGGTGGAGGTTGTATTGAGGTTGAAGTTTACGGCAATCAAAAAGTCGCGTGCACCAACTACGGTAGCGCCACTACGAGCAGCCTGCTCGGTCCACTCTCCTCCGCCAAAGTCGGGCATCTCCTCGGGCTGAGTGATGCGCTGTTGGAGGCCCTCATACTCACCTCTACGACATACAGCCAAGTTTTTGCGCTCAGGTTTCAAGGCTGCGCTCTCGTAGCAATAGGTGGGTACAGAGAGTTCACGAGCGATGCGCTCGGCAAGTGTGCGTGCCATCTGGGCGCACTCTTCGAGTGTCACGCCTGCAACAGGCACCAAGGGCAACACGTCGGTAGCACCAATACGAGGGTGCTCACCGTGGTGGTAACGCATATCGATAAGCTCCGAGGCCTTCTTCACACCCTGGAAAGCAGCCTCAACAACAGCCTCTGGCTCGCCCACAAAGGTCACAACAGTGCGGTTGGTGGCCTTACCTGGATCAACATCGAGAAGTTTTACGCCCTCGATAGCCTCAATAGCATCGGTAATCTGTCGGATGATTTCCAAATCGCGTCCCTCGCTAAAATTGGGAACACACTCAATAAGTCTTTTCATTGTAAAATGTAGTTTTTGGTTTGTTATTAAATATGATTACTATTCTCTTAGCTCTATCGGCCCCACTACACAAGCGCAATGGTGGCAATATAACTCTCAAAGATAGGAATTATTTTTGAGACTCGCACACGCGCGCACGCATATTTTACACGCGCATATATATTTTGTGAGAAGTTTTGCAGTTTGAGAAAAAAACACTATCTTGCGAGACTAAAACACTATTATTTTACCTAACATATGAAAAGGATAGCACTATCAATCTATTTGATGACCTTTACAGCCATTCTTGCAATGGCAACCCCCGCATTCCCCGGCAAAATCACACACGTCCAGAGCGACGGCTCGGTGGTGACCTTCCAAGTGATGGGCGACGAGTTCAACAACCACATCGTTGTTGATGGTCTCTACACCGCAATTATGGGTAGCGACGGCGACCTCTACTATGCCCGCCTGCAAAATGGCTACCTCGAATCGTCGGGTGTGAAGATTAAATCGGCAAGCAAGCTCACCGCAGCCGAAAAGAACATTGCACAGCAGAGTATCGGCATCCGCAAGATGGTCGAAAACCCTATCTTCAACCGCAATATGCACTCCCCCGAGAGAGCCATACAGAACAAACTCGCCACTATGAACAACGTTGCCCCCAACGAGGCAGCGCTCGAAATTGGCGACTGGGGTGGCGAAATTAAGGGCAAACGCAATATGCTCGTTATCTTGGTTGAATATACCGACATCAAGTTCTCCATTGAGAATCCTCAGGCTAAGTTCCACGACCTGCTGAACCAACCGGACTACTCCGAAGATGGTGGTACGGGTTGTGCTGCCGACTATTTCAAGGATGCCTCCAACGGCGAATTTGAGCCCGTGTTTGACGTGGTAGGCCCATTCTGCCTCTCCGAGAATCGTTTCTTCTATGGTGGCAATGTTGGTGGCGAAGACCAAGCTCCTGCTTATCAGGCTATGGAGGCTTGTAACTTGGCCGACTCGGCAGGTGTAGATTTCTCGAAGTATGACAACGACGGCGACGGCAAGTTGGACCTCGTATTTGTCGTATATGCTGGTCACAACCCCGCTGAGGGTGGCCCTGCTGATGCCGTTTGGCCACACAAATGGGACATTATGCCCGGCATCAACATCCCCTCCAACTCCTTCCCTCGCTACGACGGCAAGCAATTTACCGTTTATGCTTGTACCTCGGAGCTTAAAGGTAGGTCGGGCGTTAATATGACCGGTATCGGTTCGTTCTGCCACGAGTTTAGCCACGCCATCGGTCTGCCCGACTGGTATGACACCGCCAACAACGTCTGCTTCGGTATGGACTACGCCTCCATTATGCACGCCGGCAACTACCTTAACAATAGTCGCACTCCTCCTACCTACAACCTCTTGGAGCGTTGGTTGCTCGGTTGGGCTCTCCCCAAGGAGATTCACTCGGCAGGCAGCTACGAGATTGAGCACGTCAGCACCGACGACGGCTACATTATGTGGGCCAATGAGTCGAAAACCGAGTGCTTCCTCTTTGAGTCGCGCACCAAAGCCGCCAACTTCAAGTGGGACAAATACCTCAATGGTGGCGACGACCGCTTTGGTTTGCAGGGTGGCGACGGTATGTTGATTTACCACGTCGATTGGGACCGCACCCCCTACAATGGTTCCACCAATGCCTATGCAAAATGGGTGAACCACACCATCAATACCGACCCCGCACACCAATGTGCAACCATCTTCCGCGCCAACCCAACGGCCACAACGGAGCAGAGCAAAGGTTGGTTCTTCCCCGGTTCGAGAAACATCACAACACTCTCGTATGAAACCACTCCCACCTTCCAAAACTGGGACTTCGAGAGGATGCCCTATTACATCGACAACATCAAAATCGATGGCTCGAAGGTATCTTTCAAGGCTATGCTGAAAGACCTCACTATGGATGCTCGCCAGTATGACGCACTGATTGACTGGGAGAGCTCCGATTACGAATACGCTTCGTGGAGGGTTGAGTATATCAACGAGCGCACCGGCGAGAAGAATACCATCACTACAACCAACAAATATGTGATGCTCTACCCCTTGGAGCCCGAGACCGCATACAGCGCTTTGGTCTATGGCGATGGTGCACAAGAGCCTGTCTTTGAGTTCAACTTCGACACCATGGGTAGTGCTATCACTCCTCGCGCTGCACTCTTTGTTAACGCCGAGCAGGACTCCAAGTATCAGACCCGCCTGAGTGTGAAGAACCTCGAAAGCACTCCCGAGCAGATTCAGTGGTATGTCGATGGCAAGAGCTCGGAGGCCTACGTCTATCTGACCCCCGGCAAACACCAGATTTGCGCTGTCATCACCGACACCGATGGCAACACCCAGTACCTCTATCGCTACGTTAATGTTAAATAACCAAGCAGACAAGTAGTAGGATTAGAGAGAAACAACAAAGAAGAGAATTAACAGAAGCAGTAAAAGAATATGAAACGCATAATCAAAATAGCAACACTCGTGTTTGCAGTAATACTCTCCTCGTGCGGTCCCAAGGAGGATGAGAAAATGGTGGCTATGGATGGCTTTATGGAGCAACAAAACCTCCCCGGCCTCTACCGCGATAGTAAGGTTGAATATGCCTTCAATGAGCAGACCGACCAGTGTTATATCAACACCTCGAAGTGCATCTTCCGCATTATGAACGAGGCGGGCGATAAGTATCTCCAATTCACCCTTTCGGAGGCTCCCGTAGTGGGCCAAACCGTTGATGTTGTAGCTAAGAGCACCGGCTTTGGTCTTTCGTCGAACACCACCTACAACGGCCTGAAAGTTGAGAAGATTGAGAACAACCTCTGCTACCTGCGTAGTAGCGCCGAGGGTGGTTATATTGGTATCATCATCGCTTGGAAAGAGTAACTACCAAGGCAAATAACTCACAAGAAGCCCCCACACGAGTTTCGTGTGGGGGCTTCTTGTATTAGTGGTAATGATGCCCAAATTATTAGAGTGATTATGGAGGATTGGCCCTATGAGGCCTATAAGGCCAATACGCTGGGTTTACTGAGTTTACTGGGCTTACTGGGTTTACTGGGTTT
>JAGBVY010000025.1 GCA_017630115.1 Tidjanibacter sp.
GGTTGATAACCTCGCCTGTGGTGTTTTCGTCGGCAATCCAACCTGCATACTTCTCGGCAGTGAGAGGATACTCACCCCAGCCCTGATTTGAGAAGCGGAAAGCAATATCGTCGGAGAGTTTATAGTTGCGGAGCAACACGCGGAGCTTGGAGTCGAGCGAGTTGGCATACACAAAGTTGGGGCTCTTCCAACCGAGCACATGGCGGGCACCCTCGGCCAACATAGCCTTGAAGCCCATTGCAGCAACCTGCTCGCCAATCTGGTCGGAGTAGATAAGCTCCGTATTGCGGAACGAGGTGGGAGTATAACCAAACTCGTTCTTCATAAGTTCAACATGGTCCTCAACCTCCCTCTTGAACTCCTCGGGCGAGATGAGTGCCGAGAGCGAGTGAGAGTAAGTCTCGGCAAGGAACTCCACGCAACCTGTCTGGGCAAGTGCACGGAAGCTATCCAACACCTCGGGGGTGTAGCTGCGGAACTGCTCGATAGCCAAACCCGAAATTGAGAAAGTAACCTTAAAGGCGCCCTCATTCTCCCTGATAAGGCGCAACAAGAGGTTGTTCATAGGCAGGTAGCACTCGGCTGCCACACGCTGCATAATGGAGCGGTTTGCGCTCACATCGAGGTAGTTGTGGTCCTTGCCCATATTAAAAAAGCGGTAAGTTTTAAGCCTCAGTGGCTGGTGTACCTGAAAGTATAGACAAACTGTTTTCATATCGGTTTTAGGTTTTATCGGGAGGTTCTATAAATTAGGTCGAGAAATAGAACTCTTCCTTTAAATTAATTACTCATTTACTAATTTATAGAACATTCCTTATTTTTTCTGCTCGTTAATAACACGCTCATAGCCTGCCTTGATTTTGGCCGCTGCGTTGTTCCATTTAAGGCCGTTGACCTCCTCCAAGCCTTTGCGGGCAAAAAGTTTGCCCAGCGCGGGGTAGGTCACAAGACCATAGATTGCGTCTGCCATAGCATCCACATCCCAATAGTCCACCTTCACAGCGTAGTCCAACACCTCGGCAACACCCGACTGTTTGGAGATAATTGTGGGGACATTCGACCTCATAGCCTCCAAGGGCGAGATACCGAAAGGCTCACTCACCGAAGGCATAACATAGACATCGCTAAGGGCAAACATCTTCTGCACATCGGCTCCACGCAAAAAGCCCGTAAAGTGGAACCTGTCGGATATACCCAAGCGGGCCACACGACGGATGACGTGGTTCATCATATCGCCGCTACCAGCCATAACGAACCTCACATTGGAGGTACGTTTGAGCACCTTGGCAGCAGCCTCCACAAAGTAGTCGGGGCCTTTTTGGTAGGTGATACGGCCGAGGAAGGTAACAATCTTATCCTTCACACCACGCTCCTCCTCCATATTGTTGTCGGCAAAGCGCACAGCGTTGTGAACTGTGATGACCTTCTCGGCAGGAATGCCATACTTATTTATAATTATATTGCGCGTGAGGTTACTAACTGCCATAACCAAGTCGGCAGCCTCCATACCTCCGCGCTCAATAGCATAGGTCTGCGTATTGATGTTCTCACCGCTACGGTCATACTCAGTGGCGTGCATATGCACCACCAGCGGTTTGCCCGAGACCTCCTTAGCAGCGATACCCGCATAGTAGGTGAGCCAGTCGTGGGCGTGGATGACATCAAACTGTCCCTCCAACTCAATGGCCACCTGACGAGCTACTACCGCATAGCGAGCCACCTCCTCCAACAAATTGGTACCATACTTACCCGAGAAGTTGTATCTCTCGCGCCATACATCGCCCTCGTGGTGAACGCTGCCCACCTTTTCGCTACGGCTGCGCTCCTGCTCCCACTGCTCAGGCGAGATGTAGGGTACCATATTGGAGTTGATCTCCATAAACTTAACGTGTCGCCAAATGTCGCTATCAGCATCGCCGCTACGATAGACAGCATCAACATCGCTGGCATTGACAACCCTAATAAAACGCTGGTCCTCATCACCATACGCTTTGGGAACAACAAAAATCACATCCACACCATTGCGGGCCAAACCTCTGGTTAGGCCGTAGCAAGCCGTACCCAGACCGCCTGCAATATGGGGTGGAAACTCCCAACCGAACATTAAAACTCTCATAGCGACTATTTTTTCTGTTTCTCAATCATCTGGTTAATACGAAGTATTGCTCCAACACTCCAAGCCTGCGAAATCGCACCGCGCGCATCGTGTGGTGGATCGCCCTCGTAAATCTCCGAGATAGAGCCAATACCCTTGGTGTTCATCTCCTCCTCGAAGGCCTCCAAAATCTCCTCGGCCTTGTAGAGGAAGCCCTTGCCCTGAACATCAAACTTAGCCTTCACATAGTGTTCCAAAGGCCATACCCACACTGTACCCTGATGGTAGGCCTCGTCGCGACCACGTTGGTCGCCACCATAGCGTCCCTTATAGAGAGGGTTGCGAGGCGAGAGGGTACGCAATCCGCGAGGCGTCAGAAGGTGGCGCTTAACCACATCTGCCACAGCCTCTTGCTGCACCAACGAAAGCATCTTATAGTTCATCGAGCAAGCGATAATCTGGTTGGGGCGGATGAAAGTGTTTGCACCACTGCCGTCAACATAGTCGGCCAAATAGCCTTCTTCGAGCCAGAAGAGCCTGAGGAACGACTCCTTAGTCTGAGCGGGGAGCTCCTTCCACTCCTCCACAAAGGCCTTATCACCAGCCTCAGTAGCGCACTCCAAAGCATAGCACAATGCGTTGTACCAGAGCGCATTGACCTCAACTTGGTAACCATCTCTGCCTGTTACAGGTTTGCCATCGACGCAAGCATCCATCCAAGTGATAGCATACTCAGGATGCGATGCCCACACAAGGCCGTTGGTGTGGAGTGCAACCACGCCGTCGATACCCCTGCGGTAGGCCGACAAAACATCCTTCACATACTTGCCATAGCGCTCCCAAGTCTCCTTGCGGCCGATGTGCTCTTCGAGCTGTTGGAGAGTCCACACAAACCACAGAGGTGCATCCACCGAGTTGTAGGCTGTGCCCACATTGGGGAAGAGACCCTCTTTCATCTCGCGTGTGATTGTATCGAGCACATCCAAACAAGCCTGCACATCGCCCTGAGCGAGGGTGATACCGGGCAGCGACACAAAGGTATCCCTACCCCAGCGGCCAAACCAAGGATAGCCGGCCACAACCTCACTCCTACCACCCGAGCGGATTACAAACTGGTGGGCCGAATGTTTCAGGAGCGAAATGAAGTCGGTCTTGGAGTTACGCTCGGAGAGCTCCTTCTGGAAAGCATCTTGGAGCTTCTCGGGGTCGATTTCTTCGAGCGAAGCGGAGAATACGAGAGGTTTGTTTTTGGCGAGTTTCACCTCGAAGTAGCCCGTAGTCATCAGGTCCTCGTGGTGGTCGTAGCCACGCTTGGCCTCCTCGGCATACTCAAAGTCGTAGTACCAGTCGGGGGCTGCCACAAACTCGGCCATTGGGTCGGAGCACTGCATATAGAGGTAGGGGAACTCCTCATACAAGCGACACTTCACACCGCCCTTAACATCCCACGAGTGGCCATTGGCATACATATTGGCCTTACTCAGGGCGTGTTTCTCGCGGAAGGCGAGGAAGGGACGCAGGCGCAAAGTGGTCTCACTCTTAGCTTCCAGCAGTGTGTAACGCACAAAAAGTCGCGAGTGGGAGGTGTGCTGACGCCAAAGAATCTCCTTCTTCAACAGTACGCCTCCTACACGATAGAGAATTGTTGGCGTGGGATTATACTCGAAGTCCACAATATATTTGTGACCTCGAGGTTCGTAGATTCCGGGAAAACGGTGCAGAGCAAGGTTGAACTGCTGACCGTGCTGGATGACGGTCTCGTCGAGCGACGAAAGAAGTACATAGCTCTTCTCATCGCCCTCTTTGATGGGGCAGACCATAAGGCCGTGATACTTGCGTGTATTACAACAAACAATGGTGGTGCTCATATAACCTCCCGTGCGGTTGGTCGAGAGCATCTCCCTTTGGAGCGAATACTCAAGGTTGCCCAAGCTGTTTTTGTCAAATGTTAATACTGCCATATCTCTTGTGCAATAATATGTAAAAAATTAAATTGTTTTGCTCTGCTATCTACTTTGACGAACGACTACCGTCTACCGTCAACCGACGACCGTCAACCGACGACCGACGACCGACCTAAGTCAAAAGGCTTTAAGGGCTTTAAGGGCCTTAGAGGCCTTAATGACATAAGTCTTATATTTACCATCTGGCGAGGCTATTTTTGGGCTTGCTCGTAGTCCAAGGCTCCGCAGTTTACCCTCGTAAATGAGGAAGGCGGGTAGCTCGCCAAACAAATTATGTCACCCTTATGGTTAAAATTCGTATGGCGAGGCTATTTTTGGGCTTGCTCGTAGTCCGAGGCTCCGCAGTTTACACTCGTAAATGAGGAAGCCGAGGACAAGGCAAGTGCAAAAATAGCCCGCCAGACGAATTTTTAGGCCCACTTAACCAGCGCAAAGTCCATACGATGTGGCAACTTCGAGTTCTTGGGGAATACCCTCAGTGCTGCGTCGTAAGAACCTGTGTGCTCCATAAGAGCATCAACAGCATAGACAACCTTCGAACCCTCAACGCTTACCACTTCGAGCTCTACCTTGCCCGCAATCTTAACGTCGTGAGCGCTGTCAATCTGGCTAGCCAGCAGCAACTCTACGCCAATATCCTCGGGCGAGAGGCCGTCGATATCAAGCACAGCCTCGAAGCGATATTTGTTGCCTACGAGCATTGTCTGCTTGCTCATATCGGCCTGTTTGGTTTCGAGCACCTTAACCCTATCCCAAGCAGCACTTACCTTGCGTTTCCAAGCGGCAATCTCGCGTGCGAGCAAGAAGTCGCTCCTGACAATCTCGCGGTGACGCTCATAGAGGGGGTTGTAGAAACGCTCCTCGTAGTCGGTGAGCATACGGTTGGTAGTGAAGTTCGACGCGATATCGGCAATACAGCTCTTCATACTCTTAATCCAACCGGTAGGCATACCCTCCTCATTGCGGTTGTAGTAGAGGGGTACAATCTCCTCCTCGATGGTGCGATAAATCATCTCTGCATCGAGCTCGTTCTGGTGGTTCTGGTCGGTGTAGGTGCGCTCCATAGGCAGCATCCAACCAGCACCCTCCTTGTAGCCCTCAACCCACCAGCCGTCGAGCACGCTGAACTGCATAACACCGTTCATCACAGCCTTCTCACCGCTGGTACCCGAAGCCTCCAAAGGACGGGTAGGAGTATTGAGCCAAATATCTACACCCTGAACCATCTTCCTCGAAATGTCCATATCGTAGTTGGGCAGGAAGATAATCTTACCCACAAACTCAGGCATAGCCGACACAGCCACAATGCGTTTAATCAGCTCCTGACCGGGAATATCCTGTGGGTGGGCCTTACCTGCAAATACAAACTGCACAGGACGCTCGGGGTTGTTGACAATAGCCGAGAGTCTTTCGAGGTTGGTAAAGAGCAGGTGGGCACGTTTATATGTTGCAAACCTTCGTGCAAAACCAATGGTCAGCACATCGGGCTTGAAGTTCTCCTTAACTGCCACCATCTGGCTGGGCGAGTGGGTGGGCGACTTCGACTTGTCGCTCATAATCTTGCCAACAGTCTTATAGAGGCGCTGTTTGAGGGTCAGGCGGGCATCCCAAAGCTCCTTGTCGGGGATGGAATTAACCTTCTGCCAAGCAGGAATGTCGTACTGCTCCTGCGAGAAGCCCTCAGCAAAGTATTTCGAATAGAGCCTACGCAATACCGACGAGGTCCAAGTGGGGAAGTGAACACCATTGGTCACATAGCCAATGTGCAACTCATCCTTGAAGTAGCCGGGCCACATATCGCCCAGAATCTCCTTGCTCACCTCGCCGTGGAGCCAGCTCACACCATTGACCTCCTGCGAGAGGTTGCAAGCGAGGAAGCTCATAGAGAATTTCTCGCTGGGGTCATTGGGGCGGGTCTTACCCAAGTTGATAAACTGCTCCCAAGTGATGCCAAGCCTCTCGGGGTAGTGCGACATATACTGACGAATCATCTGCTCGGGGAAGGCGTCGTGACCTGCGGGCACAGGGGTGTGGGTGGTGTAGAGCGACGAAGAGCGCACTACCTCCAAAGCCTCGCTGAACGAGAGATTCTTGCCCTTGACGTAGTTGTGAATCCTCTCCAAGCCGATGAAGGCTGCGTGGCCCTCGTTGCAGTGGTAGATGTCGGACTTAATGCCCAGAGCATTCAGAGCGCGGATACCGCCCACGCCGAGCAGCAACTCCTGTTTGAGACGATTCTCCCAGTCGCCACCATAGAGGTGGTGGGTGATGCTCCTATCCTCCTCGATGTTGAGCTCGTGGTCGGTATCGAGCAGGTAGAGGTCGGTGCGACCCACCTCACACTTCCAAATACGAGCCGTAACCGTACGTCCGGGCAGAGCTACCTGCACCGAGCACCAGTTACCCATCTCGTCACGAGCGGGCGAGATGGGGAGCTTCTGGAAGTTCTGAGCCTCATAAGCGGCCTCCTGAGCACCCTGAGCCGAGAGTTTCTGAGTAAAATAGCCGTAGCGATAGAGCAAGCCTACTGCCACCATAGGTACATTCTTGTCCGAAGCCTCCTTGATGTAGTCACCAGCCAAGATACCCAAGCCACCAGAGTAGATCTTCAACGAGGAGTGCAAACCATACTCCATACTGAAATAGGCAATCCTTGGACCCTGAGCCTGAGCTTTCTTGCCCATATAGGTGCGATACTGACCATATACATCGTCGAGCTTAGCGAGGAACTCCTTATCCTGCTCCAACTCTTTCACCTTCGAGTAGGTGAGTTTGTCGAGGAAAGCGATAGGATTCTTCGAGGTAGCCGCCCACAACTCAGCGTCGATATACTCAAAGAGCTCGTGAGCGCCGAGGGTCCAGCTCCACCAGAGGTTCTTCGAGAGAATCTCCAATGCGCGCAACCTCTCGGGCAGACTCTTCTCAACCATAAGCCTACTCCACGAGGGGCGGCTGCTAACCAACTGCTGACGCACGAAGTTTACCTGCTCATTAGCGCTACCACCATCGTAAACAGCCTTATTGGTGCGGGTAATAACCCTATCAAGAGCTACACCATAAGCCTCGGTGTAGTGTTTTACAAAGTTGCTCCACAGAGCCGTACGCGAAATCTCATAAGCCGACTTACGCACCTCATCATACTCCTTCTTACCCATTGCAGCATAGCGCTCAATGGTGTCGGCAATAGAGTCGATAACCGAAGCATCGTTGGAGTCGTTGCGAGTGATTACGCTCACACCCTTGTGGCTGTCGTCCATATCATCAACCCACTTACCAAAGCCTGCCAACGAGGTGGTAATGGTAGGAATCGAGAAGGCAACGCTCTCCAAAGGAGTGTAGCCCCAAGGCTCGTAGTAGGAGGCAAAAACAGTCAGATCCAAACCTACCAAGCACTCGTAATAGTTCATCGAGAAGATGCCGTCGGCTCCCTGCAAGTAGGTGGGCACAAAGAGCACCTTCACCCTCGACGAAGCAGAGTCGAGCACACTACCCGAAATACTCTTTACAATGGGGTCACTATCGGGGTTGGAGATATAGTGGGTTGCACAGCGCAACTGCGAGGGGTCGATAGCGTTGTTCTTGTCGGCCAAATGAGCCATAAGGTCGCGGCGAGGACCGTCGTTGCCAGCAGGCACTGTGATGAGAGCCAAAATCTCGCGACCCTCGGGAGTACGCTCTGCCACCTTCTTCAAGGCCGACATAAATACATCCAAGCCTTTATTGCGCAACTCGTAGCGGCCCGAAGTACCAACAATCAGAGGCTCCTTCTCAAACTTAGTTCCGTAGCAAGCCTCAGCAACCTCAATGAGGGCCTTGCGAGCTGTCTCGCGACGTTTTTTAGCCTCGTCGCCCTTCCAAACAAAGTCATCCTCAAAACCATTGGGGGTAACAACATCCACCTCCGAGCCAAGCAGATACTTACACTCCTTGGCAGTAATGCGGCTCACCGAGCAGAAGGCATCGTGGTTGCGAGCAGCCACCTTTTCGAGCGAGTGTTTGGCAACAACATTGAACTGGCGAGCAAAATCGTCGGCATTGAAAGTACCCAAACCACTGTAAAGAGGCAGACCATTGCCCGCAATGCAGCGACCCATAACGGTAGCATGGGTGGTAAATACGGTTGCCACATAGGGCGAAGCCGAACGCAAATAGAGACCACCACTGGCAGTCATCCACTCGTGGAAGTGAGCCACAGTGCGCTCTGCCGAGGAGCAGAAGTTACCAACATAGCTCTCGATAACCTTACCGGCCGCAAAGCCAAAGATTACAGGCTCGATGTAGTCCCACTGACCACTGATACTATCTACTTTGTAGTTGTCCCACAAGAATTTCAAGATGTCGTCCTTCTTGCCAATAAGCGACGAGAAGTCCACCAACACCACTACGGGCGAACCCTCAATCTTCCAACGACCAACCCTCACACGGTAGCCCTGAGAATAGAGCACCTGCCTCCACTCGCGGAGCATATTGGCATCCTCGACAAACTCGGGATTGGCCTCCTCGCGGTTAATGTCGGGGCCGATGAGAATATACTTATCGCCCAACTCGCGCACCATTGTCTGCGCCTTGGTCGATACGACAGTGTGGATACCTCCAACCTTGTTGCATACCTCCCAGCTAACCTCAAACAAATAATCCGGTTTCTGTACTGTTTCGTTTTTCATAAATGTTTTCATTTTTCGGCCCGAGCTCTCTCTTGTTGCGGCGGTCCACCTAACCAACCAAGACCAACCACACACAAGCCCGAATCCTACTTTTCTGTTAAATTATAGTTTGTAAATTTAATTTTGTTTGTTTCGTTTTTCAACTCTATCATCGTGGTTTGCCATACTTTTTCGCCCTCTTGGCCAAGCCTTAAAGTGCGCGCAAAAGGAATTAACACCCTAAGCCTACCAACCCTCGGACCACAACAAGCCACAATATTGTGCAAATATAACCATTTTTTGTTAAATTACCAATATAATATATAAGGATATTATTAAAATTTTTTAATAACCACCGATTTCGCCCGACGAGTGGCAATAAAACGCCGACGAATGAAAACGGCTACCAACTACCGACCTCTGAGAGGACTGAGAGGACTGAGAGGACTGGGAGGACTGGGAGAACTGGGAGAACTAAGAAGTCCCAGAAAACCCAGTAAACCCAGTAAACCCAGTGAACCCAGCATACGACTTATAGGCCTATTCCCAAAAACTCCCCAAACTTAGCAGAGAAACAAAAATTTGCCATTTCGCCAATAATCACTACCTTTGAGCTATGGTTTCATCACTCTACATACACATCCCGTTTTGCAAAAAATTGTGCGGCTACTGCGACTTTTTCAAGACTATGTCGCTTGTTCGCAAGGGCGAGGTGCTTGAACGCATAGCCGAAGAGATGGCCGAAAGGAGCTCTCTCTTGGAGGGCACAACCCTCAAAACCATCTACTTTGGCGGAGGCACACCGACCGTATGCACCCCCGGCGAATTGGGCGCTCTACTGCGCTGTGCCGAGCGCACATTCGACTGCTCCGAGGTGGAGGAGATAACCATCGAGGCCAACCCCGACGACCTATCGGAAGAGTATCTACAAGGGCTTCGCGCAGAGGGATTTAACAGACTCAGCGTGGGCATACAATCGTTCCACAATAGCGACCTGCAAATGATGAATCGTCGCCACACCGCCGAGGAGGCTGTGGCAGCCATAGAGAGGGCTCGCAAGGCGGGCTTCGACAACATATCAATCGATCTCATCTACGGTTTGGCGGGGGCTACGCTCGACCAATGGGGCGAAAATGTGGAGCAAGCCATAAGACTCGGTGTGGAGCACATCTCGGCCTACCACCTGACCATCGAAGAGAACACACTCTTTGGCAAACGAGGCGTCACCACAGCCCCCGAAGAGCTCTCCGATGCGGAGTACGAATTACTCTGCAAAAGGCTGGGCGAGGCAGGCTACGAGCACTACGAAATATCCAACTTTGCCCTCCCCAATCGCCGCTCACGACACAACTCCGCCTACTGGCGTGGCACACCCTATTTGGGCCTCGGCCCGGGAGCCCATTCCTTTGACGGAGCAAGAGTCAGGAGTTGGAATAAAGCCTCCATTGCAGCCTACCTCGAAGGCAACTCTTTGGAGGATGAAACACTCTCACTATCGGAACGTTACGAGGAGCACGTTATGGTCTCGCTTCGCACATCGGAGGGTGTCAACCTCGAAGAGTTGGAGACTCTTTTTGGCGGTCGAAAAAGGGCAGAATTTGAGGCCACCGCAGCCCCCCATTTGGAGCGCGGTGTGCTGCTAAAAAAAGGGGACAACATAGCCTTTGCCGAGAGCCATTGGCTCATCTCCGACAGCATCATTGAGGAGTTCTTTTAGCCATACGCCTGCGGCGAGGGGAATTCAAAATTCAAAATTCAAAATTCAA
>JAGBVY010000026.1 GCA_017630115.1 Tidjanibacter sp.
AGTACCAGTAGGAATAACGGTTACAACTTTATCGTTTACAGTAGCCTCTGCGCCAATTGCACCAGAAAGATTGCTCGCATATTCTGCCGAGGAAGCGTTAAATACAATCTTCGAGATATTGCCGGGAGCTGCAACAATTACTTCTGAATTTTTATAGAACCTTACAGGGTTGTAATAGCTAGTATTGACGTTGCTACTCGAACCGGCTTTATTGTTGGTTACAGTAATACCGTTCTCAACCCAAACTTGCTGTTCAGTAGTTCCAATAGTCCTCTTAGAGGTATTGTCAAAAGTAAGAGTAGCCTCTACCTCAGTACCAGCAGCAATGGGAGCGTCCTGCGAAACGGTTACGGTAAGCTCTTGGCCTGCAAAAGCAACAGTGATAGTACCCTCGCGAACATCGTCAGTGTTGTTAGCATCTACGGTGACGGTAACAGTACCGGTGGCAGTATCAACCGAGGTAGCCAACCAGTTGTTGTTGGCAGTAGCGGTCAAAGTGCCCTCGCCATAGGTAGTTACATTGAAGTTAACCTCGCCACCTTCGCCAATCATAGTGAGCTCGTTGGTGCTTACACCCAAAAGGTAGCTACCGTTATCAATCTCAACCAACTCGTAGAGAGTGGGAAGAACAGTTGCAGTTGCATACGAACCAAACGAGTTGTACGCGCTGTCATAACTAATAGTTTTGCTCACACTATTATTTTTGATAGTTGCCTTGCCATCTGCAATAGCTACACTCCAAACTTGGCTGCCATCTGAAGGACAAGTAGCGTTGATGTTAAAGTTGTCGAAATCGCCACTCTTGTAGAGATATTTACCGTCGTACTGTTGCATAGTGTAACCACCCTCGGTAGTCTTAAAGCCAAATGCACTTGCAACAGGGAGAGAAATGTTTGCACCAACTGTGATGGGCTCAACAACTTTAAGATAACCATAATTACCACTAGCAATACCAGTTGCAGCTACACCGTTAGCAACGATTGCGTACCAACCATCTTTCATCTCAGTGGCCTCTTTGAAGAGGTAGCGTTTGGTGTTGTCAAGCTCAATGAGTTTGCCTACTACCTGCTTGTCAGCGTCTGCGAGGTTTACATTGAAGCCCATAACGTTGCCAGTGGTAAACTCAATAGCTTTGCTAATAGTACCATCTTTGGTGTAGATAGTAGTAGCGGTTGCCGACTCAGTAGTAACGGTTACAACGTAGTCGCCATTGTAGTTGTTGGGGAAGCAAGTGAAGAATACGGGAGTCTCAGCTGCTGCGGTAAGAGCACCAGTAAGGGTGATAGCATTGGTGGTGTTGGCAGTGCCAAAAACAAAAGTCTGATTCTCCATATCGAGAGTAACCTCACCTGCCATATCGAAATCGGTGAACTCAACCGTTACGCTTGTGATGGTCTCGCCTGCGGTAAGACCTTTGAGGTTCATACGACCAATAGCAGCCAAACGACGGAACTCAAGAGTTTTGATAGACTCGTCATTGAGAGCTACACCCATATGGGGTTTCGACATCATAAGGTCAGCTTTGGGGTCGAAAGTACCCTCAGTCAAGGTCTGAGCGCTGGGAATCTTAACCTTTACATTGTTAAAAGGATTCGCCGAAGCGTGGCTTACCCACGAGTTGCCGGGGTAGAAAGCAGCGAAATTATAGGTTGTTTCCGCTTTGGCATCGGTTGCTGCATCAAAAGTAACAGTAAAAGTGGCAGTGCCATCATCAGCAATAACAGCCTCTGCGCTATTCTTTTTCTGAATACCCTTGTTGTCGATGGTCTGAGCTAAGCCATTAACAGCTTTGTAGAAGCCAACTTTGTCGCCCGCGCTCCAAGAGAAAGAAGCGGTCTTGTTAACTTCGTCAACGCTAACCGAAGTACGGCTCTCGGGAGCGTCGGCAGTAAAAGTAAGGGTGTAGGTCTCGTTCGACTCGATACCCTCGTTCATCATCTCGTTCTCGCACGAGGTGAGTGCCATTGCAGCTGCTGCAAAAAGCACCAAAGATTTCATAAATTTCTTCATAGCTGCATTCAGATTAGAGGTCATCACCCTCATAAAAACCATAACTACCCTCAGCACCAGCCTCGCCCTCTTTACCATAGAGAACACCCGATGCTGCAATTCCACTCTCAACCATAACATCCTCAACAAGGACGATGGGCGCTGTGTAGATTCGTTTCATCATAACTTTGTTTGTGTTAATAAAAATAATTAAAAATTGTTGTTGTATGTAATTTGTTGAATATCTGCAATTTACGTTGCGCGCGCGGGGTTTGCCCTTTTTCCACGCCGCAAAAGTATAAATTCTTCCCGAAAATACAATACCTAAGTATATATATTTATGCTCTTTTTTCGCCCACACCGCTTGCCACTTTCCGCCCCGCGCATCTTGCCACTTTCCGCCCCGCGCGTCTTGCCACGACCAACACAGGTTGGGCGGTTGGCATCTACCGCTCTTAATCATTGTCAAACGTCAAACGTCTAACGTCGAAAGACCTATGGCAGAATAATTTTCAATTTTCCATTTTTAATTCTCAATTTGCTCTTCCCTCCCCTGACATAGGGGAGGTGTGGTCGTGGAGCGTTGGACTTATGTCATTAAGGCCTCTAAGGCCCTTAAAGCCTTTTGACTTAGGTCGGTAGTCGGTAGTCGGTCGTCGTTTGACCAAAAAAAATCGCCTGCCAATGTGTGGCAGGCGTTTCTATTAAATTTCGTCGCGGAGGTTGTCGATGTCCTCGTCCTCGTCGGCGTGGTCGGCAAACTCGTCGGCACCTTTCAAATCGTCGCTGTAATAATCTTTGTCGTCCTCCTCCTCAATGTGGTCGTCTATCTTTACAGCCACCTTCACCAAATAGATAACCTCATCGGTCTCAAATGGTACGGCATAGAAAAAATCGCCATTGGGCTTCTCTATTCGCATCATTGCCTCGTTGTAGCCAGTGGGGTAGAGGCGTTTTACCTCCTCCTGCAACTCGGGAGCAAGGTTCGCAAAGCTCACTACGGAGCGGCGCTTAACTACTTTTGTTGTCATATCCTTTTTGTCTGATTTCTAAATTTTGTGCAATTATAAGGCAAAATTCCTTATTCGGTACACTTGTTAATAACTTTTTTTCATTTTTTGCACCAATCACTCTCTGGCACGCTTTTTCTTCGGCTAAATTTAGTAACTTTACCACGAATTTCTAAGCTACAAAACTATGCAGAAAACAATAGAACAACTGCGCGACAAACTCAACCTGCTCAACTATAAATACTACGTCGAGGCCAACCCCGAAGTGAGCGACTACGAGTATGACCAACTCCTGTGTCAGCTCCAACAACTCGAAGCCCAATACCCCCAATTCTTCGACCCCAACTCGCCCACACAGCGTGTCGGCAGCGACCTCGCCAATAGCTTCAACTCCGTTGAGCACCGCTACCCAATGCTCTCGCTCTCAAATACATACTCGCTCGAAGAACTGCGCGACTTCGTTGGCCGCATCGAGCGCGAAGAGGGAGAGTCGGAGTTTGTCTGTGAACTGAAATTCGACGGCACGGCCATATCCATAATCTACGAAAACGGCCGACTACTAAGGGCTGTAACACGAGGCGACGGTGTGCGTGGCGACGATGTGACGGCCAACATCCGCACCATCCGCTCTGTGCCCCTCGTTTTGCGTGGCGACGACATACCTCCCTACCTCGAAATGCGTGGCGAGGTGATTATGCCCCACGCCTCATTCAACCGACTCAATGCCGAGCGTGAAGAGGCCGGCGAAAACCCCTTCGCCAATCCGCGCAACGCCGCCGCCGGCACCATAAAACTCCAAAATTCGGCTGAGGTGGCTCGACGTGGACTCGACTGCTTCCTCTATTATATGGTAGGCGAGGGACTGCCCTGCGACAACCATTGGGACAACCTCCAAAAGGCCCGCTCGTGGGGTTTGAAAATCTCCGACCGTATGGTTAAGTGCCACTCTTGGAGCGAGATAGAAAATTTCATAACAACCACCGATACCGAGCGTGCCTCGCTTCCCTACGACACCGACGGCGCGGTCATCAAGCTCAACGACTACGCCAAACAACGTCGCCTCGGCTCGACCGCCAAGGCCCCCCGATGGGCTGTGGCCTACAAGTTTAAGGCCGAACAAGCCCTCTCGCGGTTGTTGTCGGTAGATTTTCAGGTGGGGCGCACTGGCGCAATCACCCCCGTGGCCAACCTCGAACCGGTGCAGTTAGCAGGTACGGTGGTCAAGCGTGCCTCGCTCCACAATGCCGACCAAATAGCTCTTTTGGATGTTAGGCTCGGCGATATGGTTTATGTCGAAAAAGGTGGCGAAATCATACCAAAAATTACGGGCGTAGAACTCTCCGAACGAGGGGCGGAAAGTGTGCCTTTTGACTACATAAAAACCTGCCCCGAATGTGGTACTCCACTGGTCAGAATAGAGGGCGAGGCGAAACATTATTGCCCCAATTCTGAGGGGTGTGCGCCACAGATTGTGGGTCGCCTGATTCACTTCCTTTCGCGCAAGGCGATGAACATTGAAGGCATTGGCGACGAGACGGCCGAACTGCTCTATCGCTGTGGATTGGTGAGAGATGTGGCCGACTTCTATGATGTTAAACCTCAGCAGATTGCAGCCTTGCCTCGTATGGGTGTAAAGAGTGCTGAGAACATTATGCGTCAGTTGGAAGCTTCGCGAAAAGTACCCTTTGCGAGAGTGCTTTTTGCACTCGGAATTAGGTTTGTTGGCGAGACTACAGCCAAGTATTTGGCCGCTCATTTTGGCTCGATGGATGCCCTTGCCTCGGCCTCGCTCGAAGAGCTTGCCGAAGCCGATGAGGTGGGTGAGAAAATTGCTGCCAGCATAAGGGCATTTTTCGACGACGAAACGAACCGCAAAATTGTAGCTAGACTGCGTGAAGTTGGATTGCAAATGGAGGAGGGCGAAAAGCAGACTCTTTCCACTCTTCTCGACGGAGTTTCGATTGTTATTTCGGGTAGTTTCGAACGCCATTCGAGAGATGAACTAAAAGCGTTAATTGAGTTGCACGGAGGTAAAAATTTGGCCTCGGTTTCGGGTGCTACCGACTACCTTTTGGCAGGCGATAAGATAGGTCCTGCTAAGTTGCAGAAAGCCACAAAGTTGGGTGTTAAAATCATTTCCGAGAGCGACTTTGAATCTATGATTGAGGGGGCTGAGATTGTGGTTTCCCCAGAGGTGAAAATTGAGGAAAAACACCACTCGGAAGAAAATAATTCGATTCAAGGAGTGTTATTTTAGTATAAAATACTAAATTTGTGATTTGTTAGCAATAGATTAAAAGAAACACGATATATGATTTCCAAACTTAGAGGCCTTGGCGTTGCGCTTGTTACCCCCTTTACCGATGCGGCAGAGGTGGATTATGCTGCGCTCGACAGGCTTGTTGATTATGTTGTTGAGGGTGGTGCAGACTACCTTGTTGTTATGGGTACAACGGGTGAAACGCCAACGCTGACTATGCCTGAGAGGGTGGCTGTGCTTAGGGCTGTGAAGGCTCGCAATGCAGGCCGTCTGCCATTGGTGGTGGGTGTTGGTGGTAACGACACCAATCGTGTGGTTGAGTTGATAGACCAAACCAATCTCGACGGTGTGGATGCTATCCTGAGCGTTACGCCATTCTACAACAAACCCTCCCAGAGAGGTCTTTTCTTGCACTATAAATATATTGCCGAGCGTTCGCCACGCCCCATTATCCTCTACAATGTTCCCGGACGTACGGGTGTGAATATGGAGGCCGAGACGACCCTGAGAATTGCACGCGAGTGTCCCAATGTGGTGGCTATCAAAGAGGCCAGTGGCAATATGGAGCAGATTCGCAAAATTATTGAGGGTGCGCCCGAAGGATTCTTGGTAATATCGGGCGACGACTCTTTGGCATTGCCTGTGATGAAAGCGGGAGGTGTGGGTGTTATTTCGGTAGCAGCCAATGCCTTCCCTTGTTATTTTAAGGAGCTAATCAAGAGTCAGCAAGATGGTGGTAGCGAGCATAACGACCAGATGTTTGAGGCTATTCGCCCAACTGTCAAGATGCTATTTGCAGAGGGTAATCCTCCGGGAGTGAAGGCGGCCCTTGCTGTGAAGGGGGTCTTGCGTAATAATCTGCGTCTGCCTCTTGTGCCTGTGAGCGAAGAGCTCTATGAGCAGATTGAAAGTTCTATTGCTGAGAATGGATTTTGTTAGTAGGGTAGTGTGAGGTGAATATAAGGGGTCGTATAGTGGTTCTGATGGCTGTGCTGGCGGCTGTATTGGGGGTCTTCCCTTGCAGCTTGATGGCTCAGTCGCTTCGTGTGCCCAACAATGATGATGTGCTGAGCAGGACTATTGACGCCGATTCGCCCTACTACATCGACCATCTGCTGAGCAAATACTTGGCAGGCGAGGAGCCTATGAGTGCCGAGGAGATGCACTACCTCTACTATGGCTATGCTTACAGCGAATTTTACAAACCTCTCGAACCCATTCCGGCCGAGGATAAGGTGCTTGCTGTTGTGGAGGAGATTATGACCGAGCCCACAGATGAGCGTATGCGCCGACTGGTGGATGCTGCGATGGAGGTTATGGAGCGTGACCCTTTCAGTCCGAAGAATCTCAATTTTCTGGCCTTTGCCTACGGCTCTCTTGGCGATAGTGTCAATGAGCGTAAATGTTTTGGTAGGCTCGAAGCGGTGCTTGCAACCATAGAGGCCTCGGGTAGGGGCGAGAAGGAGAGCGAGCCTATGCACGTTTTGATGTTCTCCCACGCTGCCGATGTGCTTTATGCGCGCGGATTGAGCATTAAGAGTCGCGAGGTGGTGTCGCGCACTACGGAGTATATATACCTCCCAATGAAGGACGAGAGGGGCAACTTGGGCTACTACTTCGACTTCTCACGCATCTATTGGGTCAGGAGCGACGAGCCTGTGGTGCAGAATGAGAAGCGAGGTTGGAAGCTAAATGATATGCCGTTGAAATAGTGAGTGCAAAGAGTGCAGATGAGTGTGGCTTGGACAAATATGAAGAGTTGGCTTAGGGCGTTTGGTGTGGCTTTGGTGGCTATGCTGAGCGTTGGTTGCTCGGTGGGCGAGGTGCAACTTGTCGAACAGCTTTCGTACAATGAGGCCGAACATACGCTCATTATGTACCTCATAGCCGACAACAACCTTGCCAGCAGCATCTATCAGAACGCCATCGATGCCGAGAAAGGTATGGTGGGGGCATTGCCTCAGGCGCGACTGGTGGTCTATCTCGACAATGCCAACGAAACGACCCTCTACGAGATTAGTTATAGGAGCTACGGCAGTGGCGAACACGTGCGCCAGTGTAAGAAACTCAAAGAGTACCCCCAGCAGACTTCCACGACCCCAAAGGTTATGAAGAGTGTCTTGGAGGATATTAAGAGGCTTGCTCCGAGTCGTAGCTACGGCTTGGTTATGGCCTCCCACGGTTCGGGTTGGTTTCCAGAGCCTGGCTCGGGCACGAGCTACAATGAGCAGAAGGTAGCTCCCTTAAACCCTGCTGTAAGTGGTAGTAGTGGGGTGGAGTATGACTTCGGAGCGCTTATGCAGGGTGGCGCAACTCGCTATATGGGCTGGGATTATGTTCGCAATGAGAGTGGCGGTTTTCAGCAGACCGACGAGAGTTTTATCTCGACTGCCGAGGTGGCCGAGGGACTCTCGCCCATACATTTCGACTACATCATCTTCGACGCTTGCTTTATGGCGTCGGTGGAGTTTCTCTATGAGGTGAAGGATTGTGCTGACTACATCATAGCCTCTCCTGTGGAGATACTCTCCTGTGGCTTGCCCTATGAGGCTATCGTTGGCAATCTTATGAGCAAGGATCACAACTTAGCAGATATTTGTGATATTGTGATGGATGTCTATATGCGCGACAACGATTTTTCGTTTATCAAGTCGTTGGCTATTGCGCTGATAGATTGTTCCGAGTTGGAGGCCTTGGCCCGTAGTGTTGCGAAAATCTATCGAAGAGAGTCGGTGGGCGATTTGGTTACAACGGTGGAGCAGAAAGTCGATTTGGAGAGGGTGCAGGTGCTCGATAGGATGAAACCAGCGGCTTTCTACGATTTGGAGGATTATGTGTGTGAACTGACCGACGACGAGCAGTTGCTGACCCAATTTAGGGAGGCTCTCGCCAAGGCAGTTATTACGGCCACCAATACGGAGGAGATAAACTCTTTGGGCTATACCCCCGACGGTATGTCGTTTGGCTACGACAATATAGAGATGAAGGTGGGCGGAAAGCTCCAACTGTGTGGCCTGAGTTGCTATGTGCCACGCCGCTCAGCTCCCGTAACTTTGGAGTATTACACTCAAACGAAGTGGGCCCAAAATGTCTATTTTGCGGAAGGAGATGAATGACAATACAAAACATTATACAATCAAACCTTTTATTAACTCAAAAACTAATTTATTATGAAGAAAGTTTTACTTATTGCAGCTGTGGCTTTGGCGTCGATTTTTGGCGTGCAGGCTCAGGAGGCTGAGGTAAACCAGTATGGCCAGAAGGTAACTTCGTTGCCTATTAACGCAAGCGTTCAGGATGGTATCTTGGTTTTCCAGAACAAAGATGCTAACTACAAAATGTGGTTTGACGTTCGCGTTCAGGGCGACGCTGCTGTTTACTTTGGCTACGACAAGAATCTCACCCAGATTGGTAATGGTATGAGCTTCCGTCGTACTCGTTTTGCTGTGAAGACTCAGATTAACAAAGATTGGTACGCCGAGTTCGATACCGACTGGACCAGCGGTTTGCCCGAGATTAAAGATGCAATTTTGCAGTACGACGGTATTGAGAATTTGCAGATTAAGATGGGTAACTTCAAGGAGAACTTCTCCATCCAGCGCAACTCTACCAGCCGCTACTTGCTCTTTATGGAGCGTGCAATGGTTACCTACTTGGCTCCTTCGCGCCATATGGGTGTAAACTTCCGCTACACTACTCCCGCCTTGTGGGCTTCGTTTGGCGTGTTTGGTCCCGAGCTCAAAAGTGCTGAGGAGCAGACCTTTATGGAGGATGGTAACAAGGACTACGGTCTGAACGAGGGTTTGAGCTATACCGGTAAACTCGTATGGCGTCCTCTGCACAAGATGACTAACGGTTCGTTGCACATTGGTGCAGCTGTTTCGTATCGCGAGCCCAAACTTACCTCGACCGATGGTTACAACGCTATCCGTTATAGCACTCGTAACTCCACCAGCATCAACCGTAAGAAATTCCTCGATACCGATGCTATCAAAGGTCTTGACCACGAGCTGTTGTGGACCGTTGAGTTGGCAGGTCACTATGAGTCGTTGCGCTACGAGGCTGCCTACATCTCGCGTCAGGCTTACGTTGATTTGAGCAAGAACGAGAAGGGTGCTGACTTGCGTCCCGCAAGCGGTTGGTATGTACAGGCAGGTTATATGCTCTTTGGTGGCAAACAGAACTACGATGCAGGTGGTGCTAAGTACACCCGTTGCACTCGCGGTAAGGACTGGGGCGACTTGGAGCTTGCTCTGCGCGTTGATCAGCTCAACCTGAACCTCAATAAATACTATATGGGTGGCTCGGCTATGCAGTATGCTATCGGTCTGAACTACTATCCTATCGAGAACGTTAAGTTTATGATTAACTACCAGTTTGCCGACAACGACGTATTTGCCAACGGTAAGGGTGAGCAGGACGGTACGGATAAGACTGCTAAGGGTCCCTATTCGACTGGTTACAATGCGGATGGTGAAGTTACTCCCTTCCCCGCAAATGTTGATAAATCGAAAGGTGCAAACGGCGTTGACTTCCATATGATTTCGTGCCGCTTCCAGGTTGCTTTCTAATCAAAAAACATTTTATACACTTTTTTATTAACCAATTCAATTAACACAAAACAATTATGAAAAAACTTTTCGTATTTGCAGCTATGGCTGCTTTGGCACTCACTTCGTGTGGTGATGACAACTTTGGCGTAGAGGGTGGCGATGACTACAATGTAGGCGTAAAAGGTATCGTTCTGAACGAGCTTTCGGGCGCAGACAAGTACATCGAGCTCTACAATACTACCGACGCAGAGGTGTCGCTCAGGGAGGTATATCTCGTGAAGTACGACAGCTCGAAAGATGGTGGCAAGAGCACCACTTGGACTGGCGCAAAGGATATGGTTATCCCCGCAAAGGGTTATGTAGTATTGGAGAGCTCCGACCTCTCGGACCCCAATGAGGATGGCGACGAGAACTATGTTTACGAGAGCGAGAACCATGTATTCAAAGGTGGTCTTTCGGGCAAGAAGAACGTATTTATCGAGCTATACAACGCTAAAGATGAGAAACTCAGCGAGTTCAAACGTGGCGACGAGGGTGCAGGTTGGAATCAGGTAAGCGGTTTCAACAACGACAAGAAACACACCTTCTCGCGTGTACCCGATGGCACTGGTGAGTGGGCATACGCCGATCCTACCAAGGGCACTGCCAATGGCGCAAAAGTTGCTGACATCGAGCAGCAGCCCGAGATGTAATTTGGGACAATAATTGCAAACGGTTTTTGTAGGGCCTCATCCCGAGTTAGGGGTGAGGCTCTCACAAAACAACAAACAACACTCTAAATCAATTTAAGAGAAACAATGGCAAAAGAGAAAATGGAGATTGGAGCAATCTCGAAACCCCGTTTTGAGTTCCGCTCCTTTGGTCAGAATTTCGACGAGGCTCACGCTCGTATGGCTCGCCTCTCGGTACCCGTACCTGAGAAAGTTTGGCATCGCACCAGCGACGAGATTTATATCATCTCGCGTGCCAACGACATCAACAATACCAAAATCCGCGACGGCAAGATGGACATCAAGACCTATGTTCAGACTGTCGATGGTTTGGAGCAGTGGAATCCTCTGATGAAGGGTGAGTTCCCCATTTCGAGGGAGGTTTTGGAGCAGGAGGTATTCCCCGCATTTATGGTGGAGATGCCCGCTCTGGACAAAGATTCCTACACCTTTGAGGAGTTCTTGGCTATGGTTGAGGCCAACCGCGACCTTGCTGCCGTAAGGGTACACAAAGAGAGGTTTGGATATATGGTAAACGACACTATCTGCGAGGTTGGTAACGTGCTTATCAACGGCGCTAAGATTGTGACTATCAACTCCGAATCGACCGAGATTGAGGACATCAAAAAGACTATCGCCGATTGCCACCTCGAAGGCGTTGAGAACATCAACTACTTGCAGGCCATCAAACGTGTAATCGGTATGAGCCGTAAACCACTTGCAAACGAGTAAAATTATGGCACAGGAAATCGAGAGAAAATTTTTGGTAGCCGGCGAGTTTAAGTCGCTTGCTAAGAAGGCTACTCGCATCACTCAGGGCTACCTTTCGTCGGTGCCCGAGCGTACTGTTCGCGTGAGGATTAAAGGCGAGAAAGGCTTTATTACTATTAAAGGTATCGGTTCGGCCAGCGGTGCAAGTCGCTACGAGTGGGAGAAAGAGATTCCTACCAGCGAGGTTGAGGAGCTGCTGAAAATCTGCGAGCCCGGCGTTATCGACAAAACTCGCTACCTCGTTGAGGCAGGCGACCACACCTATGAGGTCGATGAGTTCTATGGCGACAATGAGGGTCTTGTAGTGGCCGAGGTGGAGCTTTCGTCGGAGGAGGAGTCCTTCGTTAAACCCGAGTGGTTGGGCGAGGAGGTAACTGGCGACGTTAAGTACTACAACTCGATGCTGATGAAAAACCCCTACAAAAATTGGTAGGAAATAGGTGGCCAGTCCTTTTGTCGGGATTGGCCGCTTAATCAACTTATTGTAAAATAAATAGATGTTTGGTTAGGTATGAAAAAACTGCTTATTTGCAGCCTGCTCGCTTTGGCTATGCTGGCTTGTGGCGACCCCGCCAATGGCGAGGAGAACGACAACAAAGAACCCGAGGTGGAGAATCAAGACCCACCCACTCCTAAACCCGAGCCAGAGCCTAAGCCCGAGCCCGAACCTGCTCCCGCACCCAACATCTCGAAGGAGGTGCCCGCGTGCTCGATTGCAGAGTTTACCAACTGGCAGACCCACTTTGCCAGCGGTAGGACCATTGGCGACTTTTCGGGTCTGTGTTTCAATGCCGACCGCACAGGGTTGATTGGTGTGAGCAACTACCAAGGCACACTGTGGCACATTGGTTTCGATGGCACAAGGGACGACAAACACTTCTTGTGGAGCGGTAGGGATATGGAGGGTATCACTCTCGATGCCGCCACCAATACTATCTACCTCTGCGACGAGGAGCACAATAGGGTCTATCGTGTGCCCGATGGTGCAACCAGTGTCCAGAAGATGTTTGAGTTCAATACGGGTGCTTGGGACGACAACAGCGGCTTGGAGGGTATCACCTACCACGATGGCTACCTCTACCTTGCCAATCAATCTCCCGCTCGCTTGTTTATCTACTCCTTGGAGCACGAGGCTATGGCTTTGAGCTTTGATGCCGACTTTATGAAGGAGTGTTTTTCGGACTTGTGGTTCGACACAACCAATAATACCCTTTGGGCTGTGGATGCTTGGGGTAATGAGATTGTCAATTTTACAATTTGGGGCGACTTTATTGCTCGCTTCAAACCAAGTGCAGTACCTTGGATTGAGGGTATCTGCATCGATTTTGAGAACAATAAGGCGTGGTTTGCTTGCGATAGTACAGGCCAACTTTTCAGTGCCGACATTGTTCGCAACAATTAGTAAATAGGAGGATTATGCTCGGAGTCGGTCTGCTTAGATGGGCTGCTCCGAGTGATTTTCCGCCAGTGGGGGTGGAACTGAAAAATGAGGCCCACGCCCTGCCACCCGACGGTGGCGCAACGATGGCGGCCCTGTGAGGCGGCCCACCAACGATGAAACTTCAAAAAATTTAAACATATTAGATTATGGCTGAAACTACCAATCTGAATCCCGAGGAGCAACACGAGTTCGACCCTCTGGATATGAACAACTACAAAGTTGAAAAACTGCCAAAGATGCAGAAAAGCGGATTTGAGAAATGGATGGCCCGACTGGGTGGACCTTTGGCAATCTTGGTTTTCGTGCTACTCTATTGGGTGGTTGATATTCCATTTATAGACAACCTCGACCCCTCGACCCTCGATAAGAAGGCCAAGGCTCGCTATGAGGCCCTCTGCCCCGAAGTACCCGCTGTGGTTGCCGCCACTAAGGAGATGAAGGCTGCCGAGGGTGCTGTGATTGAGAATGTGCAGCAGGTGGTTGAGAGTGGCTCGGTGGAGGAGTTCAGTATGCCCACCGCCGAGGGTATGGTGGTGGCTCAGCAGAGCGCTGCCGAGGTCAAGGAGGCCAACCCACGCGACAACTCGCCCTTTGTGAGGATATGCTATGCAATGTTGGCAATCTTCTGTGCCTCAATGATTTTGTGGGTTACGGAGGCTGTGCCAAGCTATATGACCTCGCTACTTGTGATACTCACTATTGTGCTTACGGGCGTAACTACCCAGAAGGAGGCCTTCGCACAGTTGGGCCATCCTGTAATGTGGCTCAATATACTCTCGTTCGTACTAGCGAGTATGTTGGTTAAGACGAGGGTGGCAAAGAGGTTGGCTCTGTGGTTTGTGCTGAAATTTGGCAAGAATGCTACGGGTATCTTCATTAGCTTCATCATCATCAATGTCATCTTGTCGCTCTTTATCTCGGCCACTACTGTGAAGGCAACCATCCTGCTACCTATTTTTATGGTTGTGGCTGCAATCTATGGTGCAAGCAACGGCTCGCGCAACAATTTCGGTAGGAACATTGTGCTGCAAAACCTATTCCAAGTAAACATTGGTGCAAGTGCCTTTATGACTGGTTCGGGTGCAAACCTGTTGGCCGTATCGCTCATTTTGGGCGCTGGTGGCAGTATGGTGTGGAAAGATTGGTTTGTTGTAGGCTTCCCCTTGGCTATGGTATTGCTCATTTTGGGCTGGTTGGTGGGTACGAAACTCGTATTCCCAATGAAGAAGAATGAGCAGAAACCTCAGATTGAGGGCGGTATTGAGACCCTGCAACGTGAGTATGATTCGATGGGTAAGATGACCTTCGAGGAGTATAAGGCTATCGGTATCTTCATTTTGGTGTTGTTCTTGTGGGTGACAGGCGGCGACGAAGGCAAGGGCCTCCACTCGATAGATGCAACAACGGTGGCTTTCATTGGCGCTGTGCTAGCACTTATGCCCGGTGTGGGTGTTGTTAAGTGGAATGACGTGGATATTCCTTGGCACCTTATGCTCTTCTCGGCAGGTGCTTATACGTTGGGCTCGGGTCTTAATGCTACCGACCTCCCATCGCTGGCCGTAAATGCAGGTTTCAATGCTCTGGGCATATCGCAGGATACTCCTTTTGTGGTGTTGTATGTGATTCTGACGGGTCTAATGCTGTTTAGCGGCTTGGTGTTCCAGTCGAAGACTATGCGTGCCCTCATCTTCATACCCATTGCCATTGGCGTGGCTCAGAGGTTTGGTTACCCCGTGATGAGCTTGGCCTTCCCTATGGCTCTGCTTATCGAGCACGTCTATGTTCTGCCCTTCAATAGCAAACCCGCAGCTCTGCTCTATACGACCAACCATTATAGTTGGAGCGACACGTTTAAGTTTGGCATCATTATGATGTTTATCGCTTGGGTTATGATTATGCTTTGGGGTCAGACTGTGCTCCAATGGGCAGGCTACACCCCGGGCCTGTTTTAGTAGTTGTGGCCTTTGATGTATAACTCTCACATTTGCAACGATGATTACTATACAACCCAAAAAACACGACAACTTCTCCGTTGAGTTTAAGTTCGGATTCGAGGGCGACCCTCAGGTGAGGGTCCACGACTTTGTGGTCAATACTTGGATTTTTGTCCCTAATAGCCTCGATATTACCCCGCAAACCTACGGTAAGGAGCAGTTCTATCGTGACATCAAGTCCAATGTGAGACTCATTACGCCCGTCTATTTGCTGCGCGAACTCTCCGAGGCCGACTCGCTCCCCTTTGTGAGCTTGCGCTCGTCGCTCGAAATGCTCTCGTCGGCGCCAACTACAATCAACATTGAACACTATGAGTCGCAGATAAAGATGTTTGCGGCCATATTTAAGAGCGCCCTACGCAACCATTCGCTGCATATCTGCGGCTTGGATGCGGTGGGCGAGGTGGCCTACCTGACGGAGGACTTTGTCCGTAACGTCAGGGCCATTGTAAGAGAGTATCGCAACCTCTACCAGATAATCAATGTCCACACCGTCGAGGCTAAACTTCGCAACTACTTCCTCTTTGGTGACGAGATGATGAGCCATATTATCGACGTGCAGAGCGTTAGGATTCTCAAAAAGATTGACGCCATTGGCTCGGATGAACTTGGCGCTGCACGAGGTGAGTTGGTGGAGTTGTTGGCTCAGGAGAAGGAGTATAAGAGGCTTAAAGGCTACGACACCATTGAGCCTGATGACGACGCCGAGTCGAATCGCGAATTGGTTTTCCGCTACGGATTGCTGAAAAAGTATATTGAGAGCGAACTCTATATCCGCCTGAATAAAAAGCGCGATGCCTTTGCTATCGAGCAGGTCTATTATAGTATTGCGGCAGGTGCGGCAATGATTTTTGCCACTGCTGTGGCTTGGTTTGCCCAGTTGCGCTATGGCAACATCACCGGCCCTTTGTTTGTGGTGCTTGTGGTGAGCTATATGCTCAAAGACCGCATCAAGGACCTTATGCGCTACTACTTTGCCCATCGCCTCGATAGTAAGTACTACGACAATAAAGCCGAGGTGCGTATCCTCGACCATAAGGTGGGCCTTATCAAGGAGGACTTCGACTTTATTAGTGAAACGAAGACCCCTAAGGAGGTGATGGATATTAGAGGTCGTTCGTCGCTTGTGGAGGCCGAGAATCGTATTTTCGAGGAGAAGATTGTCCTCTATCGCAAGAGGGTAGCCATCGACAATGCTGAGTTGCAGGCAGCCAGCGTCTATCCTGTGAAGGGTATCAACGAGATTTTGCGCTTCCACCTCCACCGCTTCACCCAGAAGATGGATAATGCCGAAGTTCCGGTTGAGACGGTTGATTCGGAGGGTAGGGTTACGAGTGTGAAGGTGCAGAAGATATACTATATAAATATGGTAATGCAGCTTGTCGATGAGTCCGACGTAAGCTACCGCCGCTTCCGCATCCTTATGACCCGCAACGGCATTATCAAAATCGAAGATGTGGGGTAGATTGAGTTCTATAAACCTACGGAAGCAATACTCTGAGAAGATACATTTATTTATATTTATTAACCCAAATAAAGTTTAATTGCTATGCGTTTTTTACAAGTTGACCCAATTCATGTTGATTCGTTGGCAAACAACCTGAATCAGACTGTTGAGCAGATTAAGGAGATGCCCTTTGAGGAGGCCTTGTCGTTTGTAACTAAAGGATTGCTCGGTTTCTTCTGGGATATCCTCATCTGCATTGCGATTTATATCGTTGCTCGTTGGATTATCCGCTACATCGACCGTCTGCTCAAACGTCTTTTCGAGCGTCGTTCGGTTGAGATTTCGCTCGGCAAGTTTATCCGTTCGCTAGTACGAGCCGCACTCTATGTAATAGTGGTTATCACTATTGTTCGCAAACTTGGAATAGATACCTCTTCGTTTGTTGCTCTGCTGGCCTCGGTTGGTGTTGCCATTGGTATGGCACTGAGCGGCACTTTGCAGAACTTTGCAGGTGGAGTGATGATTCTTCTGTTGCGTCCTTTCCGTATTGGCGACTACGTTCAGACTCAGGGTATTGAGGGCTCTGTTAAGGAGATTAAACTCTTCAATACCGTCATCAATACTGTTGATAATAAACTGATTACTTTGCCCAATGGCCCCATCGTAAACAACATCATCAACAACTTCTCGGCCGAGTCGCGCCGTAGGGTTGATATGAGTGTTTCGATTTCCTATGGCGACGATTTGGACGCTGCTCGCGCTGCTATCTTAGAGATTCTCAATTCCGACGAGCGTATCGAGAAAGAGCCTGCTCCATTTGTGGCTTTGGGCTCGCTTGGTCAGAGCTCGGTTGATATTACCATCCGCGTGTGGGCTAAGAGTGGCGACTACTGGGGCATCTACCACGATATGCTCGCTCGCTTCTACAAGGAGTTGCCTGCTAAGGGTGTTAATTTCCCCTATCCCCACTTGGACGTTTCGGTCAAGAACGAGAAGTAGTCTGTTGCAACTTGACGGCTACTTTGCTGAGTGGCAAAACAAACAGCGAACCCAATCTTGGGTTCGCTGTTTGTTTTGGAGTTGGTTGTTCGGTGCGACTACTACCTCATAGCTTTGTTGAAGAAGTCCCAGCCACCCATAAGCATATTCAGCAGACGGGGCATAAGGTCGGCTACATCGGGGGTGTGGTCGAGCAGAATCTCGGCCAAAAGCCATACCCTGTCGCCCATAAGTCCGCCTTTGATAACCTTTCGGTCGAGAGCGAGTTTGCTGATAGCCTCCAAAGCCATATAGCGGTTTGCGTCGGTCACCTGCAAGATGCCGGGCAGAGCCAACTGGAAGAATGACTCATCGTCGTCGTTGAAGAAGTAGATGAAAGTGCCGTTCTGATACTCAAAGACGATGCGTTTGCCTTCTTCGATTTGGGGACGGAAACCTTGCTCACGAAGGTAGTTGAATACGAGTTCGCTTGTTTTCATAATAGTGTTTGTTTTAGGAAGTTATACAATAAGTTGATTTATTTCTGTTGAAAGTTATTTGATGTAACCGATGCGAGGACGTGTGGTGGCGTTCTTGCGGGCCAAACCGTCCATCTTGCTACGGATTTCATCGTACACTCTGAGCGATTCGGGGCGCAACGAGGGTGGGGTAGTGCCAATGGTCTCTTCCAACATCTGTTGTGAGATGAGAGTGTTGGTGAAGGCCGCAACGAGTGCCGATTCATTGACGATGAAGGCCAAGTCGCTGGCAATGTAACCCTCGGTCAAGTCGGCCAAACGTGCTGTGTCGATGTCCTCATTGCAAGGACGGCCTTTGAGGTGGATTTTCAGTATCTCTTGGCGTGCTACTTTGTCGGGCAGAGGTACAAAGACTTGCTTGTCGATACGACCGGTACGCAGTACTGCGGGGTCAATTTTGTCGGGTCGGTTGGTTGTGGCCACAACGAATATGCCCCTCTTGTTGCAGTTGTTCAGCTGCGAGAGGAATTCGTTTACCTCGCCTGCCGAATGTTGGGCGGCGGGGTTGGAACGGTCGGGGACAAGTGCGTCAAACTCGTCGAAACATATCACTATGGGTGCGTTCTGCTCGGCCTTTTTGAAAAGTTCGGCAATCTTCTCCTGTGAGCCGTGGACGTAGATGCTGGCCAAGTCCGACGATTTGACGAGCATAAAGTTGAATCCGGTCTCCTCGGCAAATTTCTCAGCCACAAAGGTTTTACCACATCCGGGAGGGCCATAGAGCAACATTCCGTTGGGGGCTTGGAGTTTGTATTTCTCGGCCATTTCGCTGTTTTGGATGACAAATATGACGCGCTGTTTGAGATACTCTTTCAGCTCGGCCATACCAGCAATATCCTCAAATCCGTTGCCTCCACCACGCCTAATCTCAAAGCCGTCGCCCGAGGTGGCATTATTCCTGCTCTGCTGTTGGCCCGAGCCGGTGTTGTCTTGCTCCTCGCGTCGTTCGCCAGGGCGATATATGGGAGGAATCTCATTGCCACTGCCGCTTCTTTTGGGTTTGTCGGCAAAGGGGTCGAGCATTTGGAGAATCTCGTCCACATTGCGGAAACGATCCTCCATATCGAGTGCAAGACCACGTTTGAGTATGGTCTGAACATCATAATCCTCGTGCTCAAACTTGCTAACGTCGAGCGGGTGCTCCTTGCGGTACTCTTTCAGCAACACAGCCTTACGCTCCCTGCGCAGCTCATTGTTGGCAGAAAGGCCCTCCTTCCAAGGAGGCTCGCCTGTGAGCATTGTGTAGAACACAGCTGTGGCGGCAAAGATGTCCGAGCGTGCGCCATAAACACCCGCAAAGGTTTCGCCTGCGAGGTATAGCATTTCAAGGTCGTCGTTCTCGAAGGGAACAATACCCCAACACTCGGCTGAGATGTGACCGTAGTCGATGATTTTAACTGCATTGCCAAAAGACTCTGGCTTAGAGAACATTATGTTGCGTGGAGTTATGTCGTTGTGATACAGACCAAGCTTGTGCAACTTTTCCAACTCTTCGATTATGTAGCAGTAAACATTGATAGCCTTGTCTAGCTCCACAGTGCCGTGGCGGTAGATTCTCTCGGAGAGCATCTCGCCTTCGAGAAAACTGGTGGTGTAGTACCTACACTCGCCCTCTGAGGTCGAAAGTCTGCCGGTGTCGAAGACGTTGGTCAACTTGGCCTCGTGCAGCTTCTGGGCGCAGGCGATTTCATTCACTTGGTCGGCCTCTTTGTTGAAGAGTTTTTCGGGCAGACGTGAGATTATAAAGAGCTTCATAAAGTAGTCGCTCGCACCCCATACGTCGCTCTCTTCTTCTTTACAGACTTGGTAGGTTTCGGTGTAGCTATTCTCCTTTATGAGTCGTTTTACGGTGTAGGAGCCAACCTTTGCTCCTTGTGAAAGTATTGCCATACAAGTGGGTTGTAGTTAGAGTCTGTTGTTCGGTGAGGAGGCAGAGTGGCTGCCGACCTACAAATATACTAAAAAGGATTGGGTTTGGCCACAGTTTCTACCATTATTTTCGTTGCCTATTGCCATTTTCCTTTGGGGCGGTTACCGCTAACGAAACAGTCGCTGGGTGAAATCGACCAAGTAGTCACGCCAATTGCGCCAAACGTGGCCACCCTCGCTCTGGTTGTAGATGTAGGGGTAGCCGGCTTTATCGAGCCTCTGACGTAGCTCCACGTTGGCCTCAAAGAGAAAATCATCCTTGCCGATGGCTATGTAGTAGAGCTTGGGCGAGTGGCCGAAGAGGGTGGCCAACTTTGAGTCCATATCCTTATAGATGGGGCTTTCTACCCCTTTGCGTGGCATTATTGCTGCCGAGAAAAGCCCGATGTAGCCAAAGTCGGTGGGGCGGTTGGCCGAGATGTGGTAGGCGTGGAATCCACCCATCGAAAGGCCTGCAATGGCACGTCCCTCGGCCGATTGTATGGTGCGATAGTGGCTGTCGATGTAGGCCATAACGTCGCCAAAGGAGGACTCAAACGAGCCGTCCATAGCTCCCACTCCGTAGGGCTTATACATCCCCTCGTGGCTCTCGCCGGGGGCAGCGGCGTGTTGTGGACAACCATTGGTCATCACTACAATCATAGGCTCGGCCTTGCCCTCGGCAATGAGGTTGTCGAGTATCTGAGCTGCGCGTCCTGTGCAGAGCCAAGCCTCCTCGTCGCCACCCATACCGTGAAGCAGATAGAGTACGGGATAGTGCTTTTGGCTCTCGGTCTGATACTCTGCGGGGGTGTAGATGCTCATACGGCGATAGGTGGTTGTGGCCGATGGGGAGTCATACCACACTCGGGCCACAGTGCCGTGGGGTACATCCTGCACCTTGTAGTTGTCGGCTTTGCCACCACCAATGATAAAGTAGTTCATCAGGTTGGCAATGTCGCGCTGGATGTAGGCGTTATTGGGGTCCTTTATGGCCAGTCCATCAACAATGAAGTGGTAGTTGTAGAGTTCGCTTGCCAGTGGCTCGGTGGTATATTCCCACACTCCTTGACTATTGCGTGTCATTGAGGCTTGCTTGGGCACTGTAAATCCCAGCTCCTTGCCATCGACCACCACAGGCTCGTTGGGCATAAAGTCGCCCGTTAGCTTCACATGGTTGGCGTTGGGGGCTGCCAGACGGAATGTGACCGAGTTGTCGGAGTTGATTTCGGGCGAAATGATAGGCTCTGAGCCCCAAAGTGATTGTTGTGCCATAGCTCCGAGCGCCAGAGTTAGCGTGGCTATCAATGTTAGTAGGCGTTTCATAAGTTTACTCTCTTAGTATTTGTATTGAAGTTATTTTCTAGATGCCATAAATTACTCCTTAAAGATACGGAAAAATTATTTATTTCAACTAAAATAACTATATTTGTGGCCGAAATTAAACGTTCTATACTATGTTCAGCAGAAGATTTTTGAGAATCAAGGTTCTAAAAGCCATCTATGCCCACACGGCAAGCGCGGGCGACACTCTCGCCATTGAGGAGAAAAACCTACTTCACTCCATTGATAAAGCCTACGACCTCTATCCCTACATCCTCTCGCTGATTGTCGAGGTAAAACGCTATGCCTCAGAACGTATCGAGATTGCTCTGCGTAAGCATCTGCCCACCGAGCAGGATTTGAATCCCAACCGCAAGTTTATCAACAATGCCCTTATCGCTCGCATCGAGAACGACGAGGCTCTCGATGATATGCTCCGTAGGCGCAAACTTGGCTGGGCTCACTACCCCGAACTCATCAAACATCTCTACAATCAGATGATAGCCTCGGAGTACTACACCAACTATATGAACTCCGAGCGCAATAGCTTTGCCGAGGATAGGAAGTTGGTGGAGGAGTTCTTCTTGGAGACCGTGCAGGACAATCAGATGTTGCTCGATGTGATTGAGGAGAGTAGCATTATGTGGAGCGACGATATTGACTTCATCCTCATTATGGTTCTTCGTACCATCACCTCCTGTCGTAAAGAGCAGACGGAACTTGCTTTGCTGCCCGAGTATAAGAGCGACGACGACAAAGCCTTTGTTAAGCGCCTCTTTGCCGAGGCGGTGGTTGGGTACGATGAGCACCTTGGCATCGTCGAGCAATATACCGACAACTGGGACGTGGAGCGCATTGCTAAGATGGATAGCATAATCCTCACCACCGCCCTCACAGAGTTGCTCACATTCGACTCCATCCCCGTGAAAGTCACCCTCGACGAGTATATTGAGATAGCTAAGTATTACAGCACCCTCGGAAGTAGCAACTTCATCAATGGTGTGTTGGATAAAATTTCCTCCGACCTTGTTGCCAGTGGCCGCATTGTTAAGCAGGGCCGTGGCTTGGTGGATTTCTAAGAGTTGCCGATGTTTTTTGTGGGGCGCATAAGGATTGTTATACCACTCTCGTTGCTAGTGGCTGTGTTGGTGTGTGGAATGTGTGGCTGTGGTCACCGCACCACCCGCAAGGCAGCGGGGCCCAACCTCGACGCTGTACAATGTGTGTCGCTTAGCGATAGCCTCGGCGTCGATACCCTCGACTTCGGCGTTGTCAAGGCCGGCGAGGTGGTCGAGCGCACCTTCGCTCTACTCAACGAATCCTCCTCCCCCGTGTTGATTGTCACCACCGACACCTCGTGTGGTTGCTTGGAGCTCGACTATGCCCGTGAGCCGATACTCTCCGGCCAAAAGGTGGCGGCCACGATGCGTTTTTTCTCTTCGGGATACAATTATTTTCCCCCGCGAGCGTTCTACATTGTGTCGTCGGCCTCGCTTGGCCCAAAGAAACTGGTTGTGACGGCCACGATGGAGTAGGGTGACGTGAGGTTTGGATATTGGCTAAAAATCACTACCTTTGCCAGAGTATGATTGACGAAACAAATTGAGTTATTTACCATAAAAATTTTTTCTACACTATGAATTTTATGACTATTATGCTGCAAGCAGCCCCCGCTGCACCCGTCGCAGCACAGCAGGGTTCGATGTGGAGCTCGCTTTTGATGATTGTGATGCTCTTCGTTGTGATGTACTTCTTTATGATTCGTCCCCAGCGCAAGCAGCAGAAGGAGCTCGACAACTTCCGCAATTCGCTCGCTAAGGGCCAGAAGGTGGTTACCGCTGGCGGTATCTACGGCGTTGTTAAGGAGATCAACGAGCGCGACATCCTTATGGAGGTTGATGGCAACGTTACGTTGCGTGTTGATAAGAGTGCTATTATGCGCGATCCCCGCCAATAGGCTGTGCCTTGTGGGTGCTTTTTGCACCAAACTGCGATAGGTGGCTTCCTCATTTGCGTTA
>JAGBVY010000027.1 GCA_017630115.1 Tidjanibacter sp.
ACCAACTCGACCATTGTAGCATACTCCTCCTCGCTCTGGCGTCCCTCGCACGCGCCCGCGCAATTACCAATGTGGTATTGGAGGCATACACGATAGCGCCCTCGGGCAATCTGCTCGGGCGAGAGATTCAGAGCACAGGTGCGAATCTGGTAAATCTCCTGCAAACTCTCCAACACAGCCCTCTGAGCCACCACCGATGAGTAGGGCCCATAGTAGAGCGAGCCGTCGCGCACCATACGTCGGGTGGACTCCACACGCGGAAATGGCTCGTTGCGGACAACAATCCAAGGGTAGGTTTTGTCGTCTTTGAGCAATATGTTGTAGCGAGGTTTGAGGGTCTTGATAAGAGAGTTTTCCAACAGCAGTGCGTCGTGCTCCGAGGGTGTGTCGATATGTTTGAGCGAGGCAATCTTCGACACCAACACCTTGACTTTGGCACTATGTTTCTTTGAATCGACAAAATAGGAACTTACCCTGCGACGCAGATTTACCGCCTTACCCACATAGATAACCTTGCCCGAGGAGTCCATAAACTGATAGACTCCCGGAGTTGTAGGCAGCAAACCCACCGCCTCTTTCAAAATCTCTATATTGCGATTAACGGCCATTTTTCCACACCACCGGGGCGACAAAAAATCCATTTCTGACTTTCTTCCGCCTCTAATTTCCAATGGTGGTACAAATTAACGACATTTTGTTGATTTTACGAAAAAAAATAGTATTTTTGTCTTTTGAATGGCAACCCATTTCCACACACACAAGATGCCATTCTCATTGAACCACTCAAAGTATGAGCAACAAACTTTTTAACGCCGACGAGTTTACTTTCGGTCATAAGGGCTTTTTTGCGCGCCTTTTGGCCAAGTTTGTTTTGTGGGTATTTGGCACCCGCAAGGCAAACGAAGCCTATGAGCGCCTCACAACTCAGACCGACCAAAGCCTCGATGCCATAATCAACGAGTTACAAATTAGTGTCGATGTTGATAGCAAGAGTCTTTCAAACATTCCCGCTACTGGCCCAACAATCATCATCTGCAACCACCCCACCGGCATTGTCGATGGTATAGTTATGTTGCAGGCCGTAACGAAGATACGTCAGGATGTGAAGTTCCTCGGCAACTTCCTCCTCACCCGCGTTGAACCCATAAAGCCCTACCTTATTGCGGTCAATCCCTTCGAGGAGCGCAAGGGTGGCAACCTCGCAGGATTGAAACTCGGCCTGAAACACGTCAGCGAGGGTGGCTGTCTGTTGCTCTTCCCTGCGGGCGAGGTTTCTACTTGGCAGAAGGGCTGGCACCACATCGCCGACAAGAGGTGGGATTCGGCAGCCGTGAAATTCATACGCAAGAGCAAAGCCACCGTGGTTCCTTGCTGGATTACGGGTCGCAATAGTCTGACTTTCCGAGTATTGGGCAAGATTCACCCCCGTCTGCGTACGGCAATGCTTTGTCGTGAGGTATTCAACAAGAAGGGACAGCGTTTCCCCATTATCATCGGTTCTCCCCTCTCGGCCTCGCGTCTGCAAGAGGTTGAACCTTTGGAGACCTACCACAAATATCTGCGTGCAACGGTAGATTATCTGCGCGATTGCCGGGAGAAGCCCGTGCGCTCCTACGAGGAGATACAGAGCGACCAAGGCGATATGAGCGACATCCATCCCCCCGTAGATAAAGCCATACTCAGGGCCGAGGTGGATGCTTTGGCTCCCGAATGTAAGGTGCTCAACCACGGCGACCACTACTCCATTTTCCTTGCCAAAAGTGAGGATATACCCAACCTTATGATTGAGATTGGCCGTCAGCGCGAGATTACCTTCCGCTCCATTGGCGAAGGCTCAATGAAGTCGCTCGACATTGACCAGTACGACAAGTACTACCGTCAGCTCTTCATCTGGGACAACGAGGAGGATGCACTTGTGGGTGCCTACCGATTAGGCTTCGGTGGCGAGATTATGCCCCGCTACGGATTGGAGGGTTTCTACACCCACTCACTCTTCCGCTACGACAAGGAGCTCTCGACAATGCTGTCCCATTCTATCGAACTCGGACGCAGTTTCATCACCGCCGATTACCAGCGCAAGCCCACGTCGTTGCTGATGCTTTGGAAGGGTATATTCTACACTCTGTTGAGCCACGCCGACTACCGCTATCTGGTTGGCCCAGTGACCATTTCGGGCGAATTCCAACGCTCCTCCAAGACCATCATTATGAAATACCTAACCAGTCGTCACTTCAACCACGAGCTGGCCGCCAAGATACGCCCCGTAACTGGCGCTGAGGGTATTGACGCACCTATTGATGGTTCGCTCATTGAGGGAGTTGAGAACTTGGCACTGGTGGATAAGATTGTGAGCGACATCGAGAAAGACTATCGCACCATACCAGTACTCTTCAAGAAGTATCTCCAAATGGGTAGTTGTATCCTCGGCTACAATGTCGATCACGACTTCTGCAACGCACTCGACGCACTGATGTTGCTTGATATTGAGCAGACCTCCGAGCCGATGTTACAAATGCTTATGCGCGACATCAACGAGGAGCTTGTAATGCGCCGATTTGGCCGAGCAAAATAGTCCTTGTTGGCAAAT
>JAGBVY010000028.1 GCA_017630115.1 Tidjanibacter sp.
ATTCCTCAGTAGCTCAGTTGGTTAGAGCACCTGACTGTTAATCAGGGGGTCCTAGGTTCAAGTCCTAGCTGAGGAGCAAGGTCGCAGAGATGCGACCTTTTCTTTTTTTAGACCGCCAGCACTCTGCGGTTAGCAGGGAGCTTAGGGAGCTTAGGGAGTTTAGGGAGCTTAGGGAGCTTAGGGAGTTTAGAGAGTTTAGGGAGTAGAGCCTATATGCCCCTAAGACCCCTAAGGCCCCTAAGGCCCCTAAGGCCCTTAATGTCTTTAAGGCCTTAGGTCGTTAGACGTTAGACCTTTGACGTTAGACTAATAACAATGACGCACCAGAAAACACCCTCCGCAGTCCAAAGAGGTAAATACGATTTACGCTGAGGGAGTTTTGTGCCAAACAAGAAGGCGAGTCCGCAGCTTACTCGCGTAAGTGAGGAAGACAGCAAGCTCCGTTTTGTGAAGGTGGTGCTACGGAAACCTTCGGAAGCTGTAAAAACGCATATAAGCGAGCGAATTTTAGGCGCACAAGAAAATCCCCTCCGCAGTTTGCTCGCGCAAATGAGGAGGGGATTTATCGCAGTGCAACGCCAAAGACGCCGCTTATATGCGTTTTTTATGCGCCGTGGCAGTGTTTGTACTTTTTCCCCGACCCACAAGGACAAGGATCGTTGGGGCGCACCTTCTTCTCAACGTGCACAGGCATAGGACGACTCTTCTCGCCCTGACCGGCCTGAGCGGCGGCGGCCATACGCGAAGCCTGCAACTTATTGACATCCACCTTCTGTTGGGCCTGCTGACGGCGCGACAGACGGCTCTCGGCCTGCTCCTTGGTGGGGATAAAGCCCTTCATCAGGATAGAGATAACCTCGGCATTGATCTTATCGACCATAGCCTCGAAGAGGTTATAAGACTCGCCCTTGTAAATCAACAGGGGGTCTTTCTGCTCATAAGTAGCATTCTGAACGCTCTGTTTCAGGTCGTCCATCTCCCTGAGGTGCTCACGCCAGTTGTCGTCGATGGTGGTGAGCATTGCGAGCTTGGTGAACATCTTATAGATCTCGGCGCCCTCGTTCTCAACACATTTTTGGAGGTTTACCAGAACGTTATAGACGAGTGTGCCATTGGTGATGGGCACATACATATTCTCGGCCTGAGGATTGCTCTCAACAACGTTTTTGATTACAGGCATTGCTGTCTGAGCCACAAACTGAGCCCTACGAGCATAGGCGGCCCTAATGTCCTCAACAACGAGGTCGGCCAGTTCGGTCTTGCCTGCCTTCTGGTAGGTGACCTCATCGAAGGTGGGTTGGATAGCCACCTGACGGATGAGTTCATAGGAGAAATCCTCAAACGAAGCACCCTGCATCGAGGCTACAAAGTTATCGGCAAAGCTCAGAATCATATTGTTGAGGTCGATATCGACACCCTCGCCATAGAGTGCGTGGCGGCGCATTGTGTAGATTGCAGTACGCTGTTTGTTCATCACATCGTCGTACTCCAAGAGGCGCTTACGGATACCAAAGTTATTCTCCTCCACCTTCTTCTGGGCCTTTTCAATGGCGTTGGACATAATCTTGGCCTGAATAACCTCGCCCTCCTGCAAGCCCATCCTATCCATCATCGAGGCAAGACGGTCGCCACCAAACAGACGCAACAAGTCATCCTCGGTAGAAACGAAGAACTGCGACGAGCCGGGGTCACCCTGACGTCCCGAACGACCCCTGAGCTGCCTATCCACACGGCGGCTCTCGTGGCGCTCAGTACCGATGATTGCCAAACCTCCTGCGGCCTTCACCTCGGGCGAGAGTTTAATATCCGTACCACGACCTGCCATATTGGTAGCAATAGTCACCTGACCTGCCCTACCCGCCTCGGCAACAACAAGTGCCTCTTGTGCGTGCTGCTTAGCATTGAGCACATTGTGGGGTATGTGGCGAATCTTCAAGATGCGGCTCAGCAACTCCGAAACCTCCACCGAAGTAGTACCCACAAGCACGGGGCGTCCCTCTCCAACAAGCCTTACAATCTCCTCTACCACAGCGTTATACTTCTCACGCTTGGTCTTATAGAGGAGGTCGTCCCTATCCTCGCGGGCAATGGGACGGTTGGTGGGGATAACCACAACATCGAGCTTGTAGATGCTCCAAAACTCGCTTGCCTCGGTCTCGGCCGTACCGGTCATACCAGCGAGTTTGTGGTACATACGGAAGTAGTTTTGCAGAGTGATGGTAGCAAAGGTCTGGGTTGCGGCCTCTACCTTAACCCTCTCCTTAGCCTCAATAGCCTGATGCAAGCCGTCGGAGTAGCGGCGACCCTCCATAATACGACCCGTCTGCTCATCGACAATCTTCACCTTGCCGTCCATAAGCACATACTCCACGTCCTTCTCGAACATACTATATGCTTTAAGGAGCTGATTGACAGTGTGTACCCTCTCGCTCTTGGTGGCGTAGTCGGCCAATATCTCGTCTTTTCTGGCGGCCTTTTCCTCGGCGGTCATATCGCTTTTTTCGAGCATAGCCACCTCCGAGCCAATGTCGGGCAGCACAAAGAACCTATCGTCGCCCACAGCATTAGCCAACATCTCGTGGCCTTTGTCGGTAAGCTCAATAGAGTTGAGTTTCTCGTCGATAACAAAGAAGAGTTCGTCGGTAATCTCGGGCATACGCTCGTTCTTGTTGGCCATATAGATAGCCTCTGTCTTCTGCAAGAGCACCTTCATACCCTGCTCCGAGAGGAACTTGATGAGGTTCTTATTCTTAGGCAGACCCTTGTGCGAGCGCAG
The DNA here is from genome assembly GCA_017630115.1 of Tidjanibacter sp. Lineage (GTDB taxonomy): Bacteria > Bacteroidota > Bacteroidia > Bacteroidales > Rikenellaceae > Tidjanibacter. The sequence goes on from JAGBVY010000028.1 coordinate 2,777, forward strand.
CAGCAAGATACCACCCTCCTCGGCCTTGCCCTCGGCAATGAGCTTGCGAGCCCTGACGAGGCAATCGGCAGCCAAGTTGCGCTGCATCGTATAGAGCCTCTCAACAATGTCGCGGTACTCGTCGAAGAGTTGGTCGTCGCCCTTAGGCACGGGGCCGGAGATAATCAAAGGCGTACGAGCATCGTCAATCAATACCGAATCGACCTCATCGACAATGGCGAAGTGGTGTTTCTTCTGCACCAACTCCTTGGCCTGAATCGACATATTGTCCCTGAGGTAGTCGAAGCCAAACTCGTTGTTGGTACCAAAGGTGATGTTGGCCTCGTAGGCACGGCGACGCTCAGCCGAGTTGGGGCGGTAGTTGTCGATACACTCCACCGACAAGCCGTGGAACTGATACATAGGACCCATCCACTCGCAGTCACGCTTGGCCAAGTAGTCGTTCACCGTAACAACGTGTACACCCTTGCCGGCCAGCGCATTGAGGAACACAGGCAGGGTAGCCACCAAGGTCTTACCCTCACCAGTGGCCATCTCGGCAATCTTACCCTTGTGCAACACAACGCCACCAAAGAGCTGCACGTCGTAGTGGACCATATCCCACTTTATCTCGTTGCCACCTGCACTCCACGAGGTTTGCCAAATGGCCTTATCGCCCTCAATCGACACAAACTCCCTATCGGCAGCCAAGTCCCTATCGAACTGTGTGGCCGTAACCTCCACCGTATCGTTCTCGGCAAACCTACGAGCCGTCGATTTCATAATAGCAAAGGCCTCGGGGAGAATCTCGTCGAGCTTACGCTCAATCTTCTCGTCAATCTTCTCCACCAAGCCCTCCATCTCCTTTGAGAGGGCGCTCTTCTTCTCAATGGGAATATCTTTCTCAATCTCCACCTTCAATGTGGCAATACGCTCCTCCTCGGGGCGGATGGTCTCGGCAATAGCCACCCTCAGAGCCGCCGAGCGAGCCCTAAGCTCGTCATTCGACAGTGCATCCACCTTGGGGTAGAGGGCCAAAATCTTATCCACATAAGGTTGAATCTCTTTGCGATCCTTGTCGCTCTTTGTTCCGAAGAACAGTTTAAGTACAGACTGAACTACACTCATCTTTCTATTTTTTTGTTGTTATATATTTTTTCTTTTCTCTCCGCTTTTTATAAAAATCGGAACCAAAAACTTTTAGTGCTAGTGCGGCCATCCACACCCAGTCGCTCGTTTATCATTTTGCCTTAGGTAATCCGACGTCAGTCGTTAGACCCTACCCTTGGTCGTCGGAGCATCTTGGCCAGAGGGCACTCCTTGCACCTCTTCTCGGCGCAGTAGGCCGAGAGCTCTATGAGGGCCTGCGAGTCGTAGGCCGTATGGCAGGGAACTCCATAGCCCGTCCAACGAGCCACCTTATGGTTATGCTCGGCAGGGATGCTCTCCAAGAGGTCCATTGCCTGCTCCTTCAACGACTCGTCGCCCACCACTGTGCCATAAGCAAAGAGCATTGGCACAACCAAGTTGATGGCCATAACGTATATCTTTGAGCGGCCCATCTTGGCACTGCCCCTGCCCTCCTTGCCGTCGGGAGCAAAGCGGCCCGACCAATACTCCCCAAGCTCCACATCGAAGAATTCCTCCACACGAGCAAGCGAGCGGAGCTTCAAAAGTTCATCTACCGAGTAATTATCTTTCGCTACCAGAGCGGCCATCTGCGCCACCCTGCGTACGGGGTTGCCGGCGGGAAAACCTACCCCCTGATGCCACTCGCCACGCACCATACCTCTCAGTCGGTACTTGTTGGCCAAGTAGGCAAATTCATCCTGCAAACGGACAATGTAGTCGTCGTAGTATTCGCCATTGAGCAATCCCGACGTACCCAACAACATAGCCTCCACCCTCAGCAGCGAGCTGCGTTCCTTCAAGCACATCAGGTAGGTCACTCTGGTGGCCAAGCGCTCGAAAGCCTCCGAGTTGCGTGGCGCGCCCATTGCATAGGCGGTCATACGGTAGAAGGTCTCGTTCCAGTCGCGCGAGGTACTCTCCCACATTTGGGCCACCCTCTGACTCTTGCGTAGCAGACGGCCCACAAGCAACTCCTCGACAACCTTACACCTTCTCAGAGGGTCTAAGCTTGCCAGCTCTGCCTCGCAACACACCATTGTCTGCTCCTCCATACTCCTCAACTGCTACTTTGGATTGCACCTACGGCCCTCCGAGCTACAACATACCCAGCTCCATCAGAGCCTCCTCGCTCATCATATTCTTGTCCCAAGGGGGGTCGAAGACAATCTCCACCACCACCTCTTTGACTCCTCTGACCTTCACCACCTGCGTATGCACCTCCTCAACCAACATATCGGCCATAGGGCAGTTGGGGGCTGTGAGGGTCATTCGGATGTGGACATTGCCGTCGGGGGTGTAGTCCACATCATAGACCAGGCCGAGGTCGTAGATGTTTACGGGAATCTCGGGATCATATATATTTTTGAGCACATCTATTATTTCGCGCTCAACATTCTGTATCTCTTGGGGTGTCATCTTGCTTATTTGTCGTTCTTATCACCATAAAAAACCACTCCCTACTTCTTCGCCGAGAAGGCCAACGCATAGCGTCTAATCTGCCTCAACATCTCGCCCAGACCATTGGCCCTTGTGGGCGACAAGTAGGAGCGTATGCCAATGCGGTCGATGAAATATAGCTCCGTGGAAAGAATCTCCTCGGGGGTGCGTCCGCCCAGTGCTCGCGTGAGCAGTCCGGCAATGCCCTTGACAATTAGTGCGTCGGCATCGGATGAGAAATAGACTTTGCCGTCGCGCAGTTCGGCATCTATCCACACCCTCGACTGACAGCCGTCAATAAGATACTGCTCGGTCTTGTGACGTGGGTCAATCTCGCAGCACTCCTCGGCCATATCTATGAGATATTGGAGCTTATCGTCGGGATCTTCAAACATCTCGAAGTCGGCAATAATCTCCTCCTGAATTGCATCTTTTATCATATTTTCCATAGTTTTTTTCTTCTTTTCGCAGCTTTTTGTAAAAAGCTGCACCAAAAACTTTTAGTGTTAGGAATACTATCCAAACTCAGTCACTCTATTCGCCATTTTTTAGGGGAGGGGTACCAACTCAGCTCCAAGTGGCGCCTCAACCCCAACCAACTCGGCCAGCGTAACTACCACCGACCTCATATCCACCCTTTGGCGCACCTCACGCCCCGAGGCAACACCCGTGCCACACAAGGCCACAAAGCCACGACGATAGGGGGCATAGGGCAGTCCCTCCGACACCAACACCCTCTCCTCGTCGCTCCACACCTCTACCCAATCGGGCATAAGCACCAGAGTAACATCGGCCGAGCGCTTGGGGTAGAATCCCTGCTGCACCACACCGGCAACCCCCTCCTTGGGGTCGCTCTCCATCATCGACGAGGCCACAACAGCGTGGGAGACTCCTCGGAGTTGGAGTGCGAAGGTTGCCACCTGCTGTTGCAACACACTAACATTCAGCCCCTTCGAGAAGATGAGCGTATGATTGAGCCACACTCCTCCTCGCTCGTAGCCCAACACCCACTCCCCCTTGCCATAGGAGGCCGAGAGGAAGCTATTGATAAGGAAACGAGCCTGCGAGGCATTGAAGAGTTTTTCCCTACCACCTATGGGGCGCACACCTCCATCGGTAGTCAGCACCACCACCATTCGTCCACTGGCCTGAGCCGAGGCGAAGGTGAGTAGTTCTGCAATGCACTCATCCAGCCTGTAATACATATCCTCCACCTCGCGCGAGTCGAGCCCATAGCGGGCCACAATGCGTCGGGGGGCATCGAAGCAGACATTCAGCACATCGGTCTGCTCGTCACCTCCCAAGCGACCGTAGATGATAGCCTCCTTGGCGAAGGCTGCCACCACATCGTTGGAAGTGGGTCTATATCCAAATTCCAGCAAATCTTTTGGCACAGCTACTCGGCGTTGCTCCTCGCGTGAGAGTTTGTAGCCATAGGGCTTAGCCACCACAGAGGAGCTATTCAGATAGCGGTCGTTGCCACGCGAGAGCACCCAAGGTTGGGCATACTGCTTGCGCCAGTAGCCTGTGCGATTGAAGTTACCCACCCACTTGGGGAGCGTAACGGCATACTTGGTGGAGGTGGTCCACGTTCCACTCAGAGAGTCGAGCCACCACACCTCCGTAGGGTTGAGGCCTCCCATAACAATGGCCGACGAGGGGTCGGTAGCCACCGACACTGAGCGACTGCCCTCGAAACTCGCCACCACCCTATCGCCCAAGGTCTCTACCACAAGGTTGCGGTTGGAGACACGACTTTCGGGGGTGTCGGCATTGAAAGTACTGCATTGTAAGTCGCTCACAACTCCCTCACGCTGGCCACTTGTCCAGTTCCACCAGCCGTAGCCCACCACACCGTGCAACGAGGGGTTGGCACCCGTAGTGAGAGTTGCCAGAGCTGAGGGTGTCGAGGGGGCAAAGTCGTAGTAGGCGTAGGGGTAAATCTCCCCTGCGAGCACACGCGCAAAACCGCCCTCGCCGAATCCGTCGGCGTAGCGTTGCAAGTCGGCATAACGCATACCCGAAACAACAATGTTCACCACCAAGCGGGGCGAGGAGGGTTGTTTCGCAGAGCTCGCCATTGCCCCAACGAATGTGTAGAGCAACACAAGCACAAGTAGCGTTATCTTTCTATTCTTCATAGTGTGGGTTAAAAAATATCGGGTAAAGATAGTAAATATCTTTGATATTTAACTCACCATAGGCACGAATCTTCCATTTGCCCCACTATTTTGCATCTTCGGCGCACTTTTCGGCCCATTTTTTGGCCAAATCAGCGGCCACTTCATTATGGGGGAGAGCCGTGGCAAGTTCCTTGGCCCTACCCAACATTCGGCTCTTAAACTTGCTCCACTCAGCACTCTCGGGGTGGAGAGGTCGGTGCATCAGTCCCGCCGAAACCGAAGCAAACTTCTCGCCCAATGCACAAGCCTCATCGCTCAGGTAGCACTCCACAAAGCGCTCCCAGACATACTCCACCGCCACATCCGTAGGGTGAATCATATCGGCAGCATAGAAGCGATAGTCGCGTAGGTCGTCGAGGAGGATTTCGTAGGCAGGGAAGTAGCTCACATTGGCCTTTAAGGATGCCACCGCATCGGCTGCCACCCTCAGCACTGCCTTCGAGAGCGAGTTGTCTGCAAGACCGTCGGACAAATGGCGTATAGGACTGACTGTTAGGATAATATGTTTGTCGGCAAACCTATCGGCCACCTTTGAGAGTGCACCCGCCACCTCCTCCACCGAGAGTCTGCGACGCACAAACTCACCGGCGGGCATCTTGTGGCAGTTGGCCACCACCTTACCCTCGCGCTCATAGACCCAAGCTGTGCCAAGGGTTACGACAAGCCAGTCGGCCTCTACCAAAGCCGTATGGGCCTTACTTATGGCGCTGTTTATTCGCCCCACCACCTCGGCTGAGTCGGTGCCGTCGAAGTCACCGTGAGTGTGATAGCTAAACCACACATCGTTGCGCCTATGCAGCTCCTCGGCCCTTACCTCACGCAGTTCGGCCACACGTTCCAGCACACTGCAAACCGACAGGGGGTTATAGACCACACCCAGCGGATTGGACAGCGTAGCCACACCAATTCGGTCAAGCCTATGGGCCATCTCGGTGGCAAAGCACGAGCCTATGGAAAAGATTTTCTGATGCTGGTCTATCTTATTGGCACTTGGGCTGATAGCTATCTCGGTTCTGAATTTCATATCAACAGGTGGGTTCTAAAAGCGGATTAAAATGTTTGCGTAAGACAAAGATAAAAATTATATTTGTAGTCGAAGAAAAATAAGCACAAAAATGAGACTCAAAGCCTATCCCAAAATCAATCTCGGACTCGACATACTCCGTCGTCGTGACGATGGCTACCACGACATTGACACCCTGATGCTCCCCGTAGAATGTGTCCACGACATACTCACCATCGAGGCTGCCCCCGACAAGGGTTGCTTGCTCAACACCAATGGCCTTGCCATAGATTGCGCCGCCGACCGCAACTTGGTCGTCAAGGCGTGGTTTTTGTTGAAGGAACGCTATGGCATTGGAGGGGTAAGTATGAACTTGGAGAAACACATCCCCTTTGGGGCAGGATTGGGAGGAGGTAGTGCCGACGCTGCCGTAGCCCTCAAAGGTATTGCCGAGATTTACGGCCTTGGACTCTCCGACGAGGAACTTGTTGGGCTGGCTGCCAAGCTCGGTAGCGATGTACCCTTCTTCATCCACTCTGTGCCGATGTTTTGTCGTGGCCGAGGCGAAATACTCACCCCTGCCAATGTGGACCTCTCGGGGGTGTGGTGCGTGGTATCGAAACCTGCGTTTGGTATCTCCACGGCCGAGGCCTACGCAGGTGTCAAGCCCCACGTTCCGGAACTATCGCTTGAAGAGCGATTGCGCCTACCTCGCAGCTCGTGGCAGGAGATGATTGTCAATGACTTCGAACGTTCGCTCTTTGGCAACCACACCGCCCTACCAAACATCAAACACGAGATGCAACGCTGTGGCGCATTCTACGCCTCACTCTCGGGGTCGGGCTCAGCAATGTATGGACTCTTCGACCACGAGCCCACCTACTCGCCCATCTTCGCCGGCGAGCAGACGTTTGTCTGCAAGCTCTAATAAAAAACGCGGG
>JAGBVY010000029.1 GCA_017630115.1 Tidjanibacter sp.
GGGCTTGGTGAAGTACTGACGACGACGGAGCTCCTTGAGAACGCCCGTGCGCTCGTACTTACGCTTAAACTTCTTCAGGGCGCGCTCGATGTTCTCGCCCTCTTTTACAGGCATAATAATCATAGTAGTATTCTTTTTTTAGTTTTTTGTAATCGTTTTTTTGTTTGTTGTGGGGCTTTGCTTCGGCGGTGCTCTCGGCACCCTTCCACACCCTCTCCCACGGGGGTTTTAGTTGTTGGCTATCACTCAATTACGACGGAGTCGAACCGGAAGTATGGGGCAAGCTTTTCAACCTCCTCATCCTCAAATATGTCATCCTTTTTGAACTCTTCCAGTCCTTTCCAGCCTCCTTTCGTTTGTCGTGTTAAAAGTATCTTTCTTAGCCTTGGGGTTGTTATGTACGGATGTTCCGCCAACTCCTTTGGGGGTGCAAAGTTAATATCAATTTTCCGAATTTTGCAACTATCGCACCAAAATTCTTCCGAAAAGAGCTCATAATTCTCCTTGGTTACCACCCTGAGGTCCAGCAACTGAGCCACAGAGTAGTAGCCTCCGAGGCGCTGGCGATAGAGGAGTATGTCGTGGGCGGTGCGTGGGCCAATGCCAGGGAGGGCCACAAGGGCGAGCGAGTCGGCACTATTGAGGTCGATGAGTTTTTTGGGCAGTGGCGAGAGTCGGAGATAGGGCTTTGTCTGCTCCCAGAGGGCGCTGTCTATGAGGTAACAGTCGCGCCACTCGAGCTCACTGCGGAAGCCGCCACGACGGGTGCGGTAGTCAACGAGCGCCTGGGCCTGACGAGCGGTAAAACACCCCAACTCATAAAAACCTTCGGCGGTGAGGGTATTGGGGTCGAAGGGGGTGTTGCGGAAGGTGCGAGTGTGGGGCGCAGGGACAGAGGTGGCGACCTCACTCAGAGTGATGTAGGGCTCCATCTGGGCCCATAGTGCGCTGTCTATGAGATAGCAGTCGCGGAACTCCAAGAGGGAACGAAAACCACCCATTCGCTCGCGGTATTCAACAAGAGCCTCGGCCTGACGAGCGGTAAAACAACCCAACTCATAGAAGCCCTCAGCGGTGAGGGTGTTAGGGTCGAAAGGCGTGGGCCTGAAACTCCTCGTGGGCGAGGAGGTAGCGGAGGTGGCGGAACGCCGGGACTTGGCTGACGCATAGGGCTTTAGCTTATACTCTTCGCCTATGGCGATGTGGGGCTTCAGCAGGGCGTAGAGCGAGTCGCTGAGGCCATAGACCACAGCCACATCCTCGGGTATGGCGTAGGTGCGACCTGCGGTGCGATACTTGACGATGCCGCGCGCCACACGCTTGTCGATGCCCATCTTGCGCAACTCCTCATAGGTCACCGTATTGGGGTCGAAGGAGCGGAGGCGGAGCGTGTCGCTCCCCTCCCCTGCTGCCGCCTTGGGCTCTTGGGTGTCGGCGGCCTCATCGGAGCCACCACCCGTGAGGGCACACACGGCAATCCACACTGCCACCACCACTACGGGTAGCAGCAGAGCAATGCCCCTAATCTCCTGCTTTGTGAAAAAATGCGCCATCCAAAACCCTTAAAGTTGTGCAAAAGTAAAAAACATTCTCCGAAAAACGAAAATAGTGTTATATTTTACTATATTTGCAAAAATCGCACACTCCAATGGACTTTTTTCACAAAACCGATGCTTTGTAACAAATGGTTGCTTGCATTGCACAGTTGCCCAAACTGTGTAACTCATAAAGGGAAAGTTTATTTATTGCACCAAAAACTTGTTTAACATGAGAAGAATTATTTATGTTGTAATTGCGAGCCTTTTGTTGGTTTCGTGTGGAAACGAGTTGGTATTTGAAATCGAGACAGAAAACATACCAATATGCCTAAATGACGAACTCAACTTGACAGATGGGGTTATCATTGGCGAAAAGTTGCGCAATCCGTATTCCATTGAGGTTATGAAACAGGCTTGTGATATGTTATATCCCCCTACTCGTGGCGAAGATCCCGTTTCGGATTCTCTTATCGTGCCTAATGTGAAGTATGTTAGGTTTCTTCCTACGGATTCAGTGGAATATCGACTTCTGATGGACTCCGATCTTGAACTCTTTAACTATCCGTTGGACTACGATATTTTGGGCGATCCGAGTGATTACCACGACCCCAATCTGCCACCAGAACAGATAACGTGGCAGTATACCGTTATGCCGATAGAGCAAACACCGCCAATAAATCGCGTTGAGGTGTTGGGAACAGGCTATGTTCCAGATGTTGGTAGTTCGAGTCTTTATGATTTGGCGGCGATAGAGCGATGTGCTAATAATATGGTTGTCAATGAATTCACTGTGGTTCCATTTGGCGGAACAACAAATACTCCGCCACCAACTACATCAACTGCACCCCCTACGGGTAAGATCCGCATATATGATACGAATGATACTGATGAAAAAGTGATCAAGGGTGTCAAAGGTGTTAAGGTTAGGGCGCGTCATTTTTTCAAAATCCGAACGGCATATACAGACGAAGATGGTCATTACAACATCAATATGAGGGATTTCGAAGATGTGAATCCACGTTTTGAGTTGCGCTTTGAAAATAGATATGGCTTCAAATTAGGATACAACGTCGAACTCATTATGCCCCAAACCTACAATATGGGTTCTACTCGTACTTTTACATTTAGGAGTCGTGACAAAGAAGAGGACTACAAAGCGTGGGCGTTGTGTACAATTAATAATGCTGCCTACGATTGGTACAAGCGATGCGAAATAGAGGGTATGCCTACCCCTCCAAGCGACTTGTATATATGGGCGATGGAGATGGTTGGTGGTGCAGCTTGCCCGATGTTACATCATGGAACGTTCAATACCTCAGGCTTGTCAATTGTGCCATTAGCAACATTCTTATTTGGTTCTGGCTTTGGTTTGATAACTAACGCTTGGCTGTCCATATTGATAAACACCATCGCCCCCGACGTGTTTGTGTTTGGTGTCGATAAAACAACAACCTCTGATTTATATAGGTCTACTTCTCACGAATTAGCACACGCCACCCATTTTCAACAAGTTGGCGAGGAAGCGTTGGATAGGGCATTTTGGTGGGCAGATGTGATTAACTACGAAGTCACTTGTGGTGTGCTGAATGGAGGAGGTAGCCCCTATGCCCATCCAA
>JAGBVY010000030.1 GCA_017630115.1 Tidjanibacter sp.
GAATTTTGAATTTTGAATTTTGAATTCACTCGACCTCTCCGCCGACTGACTTATATATTACTTGGTTGGCGAGTGTGTTTTGTGAGGCGAGTTTTGCGCCAATCCGAGCGAGCAAACCGCAGCTTACTTGGGTAAGTGAGGATTTGCAATGCGACGGTTGGGGTGAAAATCGCCCACAAGGCACGCTCGCTATCTGCGATAGTTCTTCTTTATCGTATCAAGCTCACGCTTGGTGTCGCGCTGTTTTATTGTTTCGCGTTTGTCATACTCGCGCTTACCGCGAGCCAATCCTATGGCCAACTTGGCAAATCCCTTGTCGTTGATAAAGACTCTCAGGCCAACAATGGTCACACCCTTATCCTGCGAGGCCCTTTCGAGCTTCTCCAACTCCCTGCGCCTGAGGAGTAGCTTGCGGTCGCGTCGAGGGGCGTGGTTGTTGAGGTTGCCCCAGTCATACTCGGCAATGTTCATACCCCTAACAAAAAGTTCGTGACCCGAGAAGTAGCAATAGCAATCCACCAACGAAGCCTTGCCCAGACGGAGTGACTTAATCTCTGTGCCGGCCAGCTGGATGCCTGCAATAAACTCTTCGAGAATCTCGTAGTTAAAGTAGGCTCTCTTGTTACGGATGTTTATGTTTTTGTAGTTACTCATAGGATGTTTCGTTCGGTTTTGTGGGCAATGCGTGTGCGCTCAGCATTCAGCGCACCAATGGTTTCGAGCAGTCGGGCCTGCCTTGCCTCGTCGTCGCCCGCCTCGATGAGTTCGGCACTCAGTCGGGCAATAATCTGCTCTATTGCCTTCGATTTGTAGAGGATGATGGACTTGGGTATGGTCTTGCTCAGACGCATCTCCTCGCTCTCAGAGTAGATGTCGCGACTCTTCCAAATGGCCGACGGCTTGTGGTCGTCACCCTCGGTAAGGATGTCCACCGCAGCAGCACAAGCCTCCGGATCGTCCATCTCAATGAAGTAGTGCTCGGGCACCTTCTGTCCCACGCCCAACTCTCGCTGGTGCTCCTTGTAGCAAGCCACCAGAGCCTTGTAGCGTTTGTCGAGGAAGTAGAGGTCCTCTCCCTCCAAGAGGTCGAAGATAAGCTCGGCCACATTGAATTGGACGGTCTGCTTACCCTCGCGAGTTTCGAGCGTCAGGTGGCCATACTTGATGAGGTAGCTGACTATCTCGCGCTCCAACTCGGTCATACCGCTGCCTGCCTTATGGTCGCCCAACTCCACCACCACGGAGGACTCCTCCTGTTGTTGGCGGGCCTGCTCACGACGCACAAAGTCGCGCGCCTCATCACCATAGTGGGCACCAACACTCTTACGCACAACCTCGCTCAGGACGATTTGCTCGTCGATATCCATAATCTTGGCGCACTCTTTTATAAACACCGAGCGCTGAATCTTGTTGGGAATCAAGACTATGGAGTTTACAATGTCGGCTATAAGCTCTCCCTTACGGATGGGGTCACGAGCCACCTCGGCCGCGTAGAGCGATGACTTAAACGATATGAAATCTCTCTGATTGGTGGCGATGTAGTCACGAATCTGGTCGGCTGTGTGGGTGCGAGCATAGGAGTCGGGGTCTTCGCCCTCAGGCAAAACCACAACCCTCACATTGAGTCCCTCTTTGAGAATCAAATCCACACCTTTAAGAGCCGCCTTCACACCCGCTTTGTCACCGTCGAAGAGGAGGGTTATGTTGGGCGTGAAACGAGCGATGAGCTTCACCTGCTCGGTCGTTAGGGCTGTGCCGAGAGGTGCTACAACATTCTCAATACCCTTTTGGTGGAGCTGAACCACGTCGATATTACCCTCAACCAAGATGCAGTGGTTCTCCTTCGTTATAGCCCCCTTGGCGAAGTAGATGCCATAGAGATTGTTGCTCTTGGAATAGACCTCGCTCTCGGGAGAGTTGAGATATTTGGCCTTGTTGTCCGACTGCAACGCCCTGCCACTAAACGCCGTCACACGACCCGAAATGGTATGGATGGGGAACATCACACGGCCACAAAAACGGTCGTAGTAGCTGCCATTCTCTCGCTTAATCGTAAGGCCCGTGTCTATGAGGAACTGCTCCTTGTAGCCCGCCGCGAGCGCTGCTCGGGTCATTGTGTCCTTGTCGCGCGAGGCCCTACTCTCGGGACAGTAGCCCAAGCCGAAACGCTTGATTGTAGCGTCTGTTAATCCGCGCGATGAGAAGTAGCTGCGAGCCACACTTAGACCCTCATCGGTGCCATACATCTGCTCAACAAAGTAGTCCGAAGCCCACGCATTAACCACCATCATACTCTCGCGGTTGTTGTTGCGCTCTTTCTCCTCGGGGCTCTCCTCGCGCTCTTCAACGGTGATGCCATACTTCTTGGCCACCCATTTGAGCGCCTCGGCATAGGTGAGCTTCTCGTGCTCCATAACGAAGGTAACGGCGTTGCCACCCTTGCCACAACCAAAACATTTGAACAAACCTTTGGCTGGCGAAACCACAAACGAGGGGGTCTTCTCGCTGTGGAACGGACAACAAGCCATATAGTTCACCCCCTTTTTTTTGAGTGAAACGAAGTCGCTGATGACCTCAACCACGTTTGCTGCGGCGTATATCCTATCGACTGTTGCCCTATCTATCATAACTATCTTCTACTATTGCGCTGGCGGCTTCTATGCCAAATTAGCTCGTAAAGATACAAAATACTTTGTATTTTGCCAAAATTCACCCCAAATATGGGAGGATTGAATGGAAAATGGAAAATTAGGAGGAAGGTTAGGGGGATAGGGCTATATGCTGGGTTTACTGGGTTCTCTGGGTTCTCTGAGACTTCCCAGTTCTCCCAGTTCTCCCAGCAACTAACCTCTCCGTCGCTTTGCGACACCTCCCCTGACATAGGGGAGGAGTGGTTGTGGGGCGAAAGACGCCCTTGTAACTCTTGTGCCCCCTGACACCCCTGCCACAAAAAAACGCGGGTATCTTTTTTAATACCCGCGTTTTTTCAATTCAAAATTCAAAATGCAAAATTCAAAATTATTTTGCCTTAGGTCGTTAGACCTCTTGTGAGCACCACCCTCACAAAACGGAGCTTGCTCCGCGATTTGTTGAGGAA
>JAGBVY010000031.1 GCA_017630115.1 Tidjanibacter sp.
AATAAGTCCATAGGGGTGGGGGTTTTTACAAAAATAGGAAAAACATTTGATAAAATTATATCTTATCGGGGTTGATTTTGTTTTTTACTGCAAAAAATGTAACTTTGTTGTCGTTGAAAACAATTTCAAAATCATCTAATACAAGCACTAATTATGAACAACTACAAGCTTCATCCCAATCCATTGGTGCGCTTCTTGCAGAAAGAACCTAAGGAGTTTACCAAAGCCGACATCGTGCGTTATATTGTGGAGAACGAAATTAAAATGGTTAATTTCCGTTATGCTGCTGCCGACGGTAGGCTCAAATCGCTCAACTTCATAATCAACGACCTCGACTACCTCGATACAATCCTTACCTATGGCGAGAGGGTCGATGGTTCGAGCCTTTTCCCCAATTTTGTGCAGGCCGGTGCAAGCGACCTCTATGTCATCCCTCGCTATCGCACAGCCTTCCTGAATCCTTTTAGTGAGATTCCAACGCTCGACATACTCTGCGGTTTCTACGATAAAGACGGCCAGCCCTTTGCCTCGTCGCCCGACCAAGCTCTGCGCCGTGCCCACAACGAATTTAAGAAGCTTACCGGTATGGAGTTTCACGCAATGGGCGAGTTGGAGTACTATGTGGTGAGTCCTGCCGACGAACTCTATGTTACTCCCGACCAGCGTGGCTACCACGAGAGTGGGCCATTCTGCAAGTGGGGCGATATGCGCCGTGAGGCTATGAAGGCTATTGCCGAGGCTGGTGGACGCATCAAATATGGCCACAGCGAGGTGGGTAACTTCGAGGTGGATGGAATGATGTATGAGCAGAACGAAATTGAGTTCTTGCCCGTTGATGTAGAGGAGGCTGCCGACCAATTGCTTATTGCTAAGTGGATTCTGCGCGAGCTATCCTATCGCTATGGAGTGCTTCTTACCTTTGCACCCAAAATCACTGTTGGTAAGGCTGGTAGCGGTATGCACATCCACACTAAGGTGGTGAAGGATGGTAGAAATATGTATTTGGCCGACGGCCAGCTGAGCGATGTGGCTAAGAAGGTTATTGCCGGCATACTCTACACTGCCGATGCGCTGACCGCCTTTGGCAATACCAATCCCACCTCCTACCTTCGCCTTGTGCCACATCAGGAAGCCCCCACCAACATCTGCTGGGGCGACAGAAATCGTTCGGTACTTGTGCGTGTGCCTCTGGGCTGGACCAGTGGTGCGGGCGATATGATCAAGGATGCCAATCCCAACGACAACTTCGAGGTGAAAGCCGCCACTGACAAGCAGACCGTTGAGTTCCGCTGTCCCGATGGCTCGGCCGATGTCTATCTGTTGCTTGCGGGCTTGGTTGCTGCCGCGCGCTATGGCTTTGAGATGGATAATGCTGTTGCCTATGCCGAGGAACGATATGTTGGAGTCAATATCTTCCACGAGGAGCATAAGGCTATTGCTGAGCGACTTGACCATCTGCCCGATTCGTGTGCTGTATCGGCCGACGCATTGGAGGCTAAGCGTGGCATTTTCGAGTCGAAGGGAGTCTTTGGCGAGAGCCTTATAGATGGTTGGATAAAGATGTTGCGCGCACACGACGATGCCAATTTGCGCGAGAAACTCAAAGAGAATCCCGAGTTGGTTGGGGAGCTTGTGGATAGGTTTATTAACGTTGGTTAAATAGTAACCCACCAGACTGCTCAATCAAACCAAAACAAACCACCTCCACATTTGTTGTTGTTAGCAAATTGTGGAGGTGGTTTATATTTACCGCTATTTAATATCTGCCAATGACCCCACAAAAGTAGTTGAAGATTGCGAGAAAGTCGTATCTTTGCCTGAAATAAAGAATGGACATCCGAATGAAAGAACTTGTTATATTCGACCTTGACGGCACACTGGTGGACTCTATTGACGACCTCACAACTGCTGTAAATCAGGCACTTGAAAAATGTGGTTGGCCACTACACACCGCAGATGAATATCGTTTGATGGTGGGTGAGGGAGTGCTGAAACTCTTTGAACGTGCATTGCCTGAGGATGAGCGCACCGAGGAAAACGTTTTGAGAATCAGGGATTTATTTATCCCATTTTACGAAATTCACAATACCGATTTAAGTCTGCCTTACAGCGGCATTGTAGCCCTTGTGGATGAACTGCGTAGGCGAGGTGTGCGTATGGCTGTTGCCTCCAATAAGTATCACGCTGCTACGGTGAAAATTATCGACCATTTCTTTGGTGTAGGTACATTTGAAATTGTTTTGGGAAACCGCGATGGAGTGCCACGCAAGCCCGACCCAACAATCGTAAACGAGATTCTCGAAAGGTTGGGTGTTGAGCGCGAAAAGACACTTTATGTGGGCGATACGAGTGTTGATATGCTCACGGCAAAGAATGCCGAGGTAGATTGTTTGGCTGTGTCGTGGGGATTTCGACCAGTAGTTGAGCTTGCTGAGCACAATCCGCTGGCAATCATTGAAAAACCTTGCCAACTACTCGACTATTTGTAGGCACACACAATTTGCATTGTGACATAAAATGGTGGTTGGGGCTTTATCCTTTGGATAAAAATTGTACCTTTGTTCCATAAACGAGAGAAACAGACGATGAGATACACAGCAAGAATAGCCTTCCTGACCATTATTGGCGTTGCCCTATTGGGGTGTCGCAGTGGTGAAGATGTGTTGGAGCCTACCGCGCCAATCATCAAGGCGCAGAGTATAACCAATGGTACCAAAAATGTCGCCATTGACATACCTTTCATAAATATCATTTTCGACAGAACTATCGAATTTGGCGACGAAAGCGCCCTTACCCTTCTGCCAGAGGCAACGATGGAGCCTACAATCATTGATTCGTCGCTAAGGATTATATTGCCCGAAGGATTGGAGTACGACACCGACTATGTGCTAACAATTGGCGCCGGGGTGGTTAAGGATAAACTTACTGGCGGAGGCAACTTCGAGCGCATCATTGCCTTCACAACCGAGGAGGCTCCCTACTCACCTCCTTCGGAGCCGTCGCTCAAACTTGTGTGTGCCAATCCCACGGTGGAGGCTCAAAATCTCTACGACTATATGTGGGCACTATATGGTAGAAGCACCCTTTCGGGAGTTATGTCCGACAATATGTGGCAGGCCAAAGAGCGAGATTGGATTGAGAGATGGACGGGCAATACGCCTGCGGTTACTGTCTTTAACTACAACTACTTACACCGCTCACCTTCAAACGTTTTCGACTATACCAACATTAAGCCGATTGGAGAGTGGAGTAGTCGAGGAGGTATTGTGGCGATTGATTGGCTATGGATGGTACCCGATGCCGAAGGGTCGCGCAAATACTATTGCGAAATAGACCTAACGACTGTGAGAGTAAAGAATATGCTCACTGAGGGCACTTGGGAAAATGAGCTAATGAAGGCCGATTTGGAGGAGGTGGCCAATATGTTGCTACTGTTGCAAGAAAGGAACATCCCCGTACTGTGGCGCCCTCTGCCAGAGGCTGCCGGCAATAGCTACTCGCAGAGTGGCGGCAAGGCTAAATATTGGTGGGGAGCAAATGGCGCAGAGCCATTCAAGCAGCTATGGCGCACTATGTACGACTACTTCGCAGAGCGAGGCGTTAGGAATCTTATCTGGGTGTGGACAACTCAAACCTACGACTTGGAGTACTACCCGGGCGACAGGTATGTTGATATGATTAGCTTCGATATGTACAATCGTGGTTCAATTCAGTCCATATCGAGTCTTTGGGCCTATATCAACAAATACTATCCCCACAAAATGGTGGCAATGAGTGAGTTGGGTAATGTTGTTTACATTCCGCAACATTTAGACGCCGATGTGACGTGGAGCTATTTTGTGACCGCAACCGATACGGCCAACGACTTCTCGGAGAATTTTCCCCACGCCTACGCAACAATCTCGTGGTGGAATACGGTTTTTGCAGATGAACGTATAGTAACTCTACGCAACCTACCACAATTTAACAGCGAACAATAGAGCAAGCAACGACAAATAAGAAACTCCACCGATGCATTTTCGGTGGAGTTTCTTTATATGCTTTTGACTTGCCAAAAGAG
>JAGBVY010000032.1 GCA_017630115.1 Tidjanibacter sp.
AACCTTGTTTGCTATTGTGGTTTGTCTGATGGCAATCTAATCCCCCTGAGAGGGATGCACATTGTTGGCACGAGAGGGGGAGTAAAGACCCCCTCCCAGAGGCCGACAAACGTTTGACAACAAACTAAAAAAGAGGAAGTTATGTCGCTACTAACACCCGAATTGGGACTACTCTTTTGGATGCTCTTGTCGTTCTTGCTGGTTTTTGGTGCGCTGGCCAAGTTTGGCTTCCCCATCATTACCGGTATGGTCGATAAGCGCCGTGAGCACATCCAAGAGGCGCTCCGCGAGGCCGACAAGGCTCGACTGAGAATCGAGGGCGTGGAGGACGAGGCTCGCAAGATTATGGATGAAGCCACAAGACGCTCGGGCGAAATGCTCGCAGCGGCTACGAGCAATAGTCAGAAGATTGTGGAGAGTGCGCGCGAGAAGGCTGAGGCCGACGCAGCGGCACGCATAGAGGCGGCACGCAAACAAATCGAGATAGAGAAACAGAAAGCCCTCGGCGATATGCGAGCAACGGTTGCTTTGCTGTCGGTTGAGGTGGCCGAGAAGGTTATCAGGGCCAAGCTCGATATGTCCGACGGGAGCGATGGGGGGCTTGTTGGCCGACTCGTAGATGAGGCCGAGAGGGGTGTTGGTGACTCCTCGAAGGTGGAATAGCGGGCCTCCTATGTGGGGCACAAGATGGGGCTGTTTCGACAAGACGACAGTAAGATTAAACAACACACATTGAGCGATTTATGAACGAGAGCCTGCTGGCACGACGCTATGCCAAAGCACTTTTGTCCTACGCCACCGAGGTGGGCGAGGCGGGGGTGCTATATCCGATTATGGATAGGCTGTGGCGCGAGTTGCGCCCTGAGCCGAGTGTGAGGGAGGTGGTTTCCAACCCAACTCTCTCGGGTGAGCAGAGGGCTGCCTATGTGGTGGCTCTGGCAGGGGGAGGTGCAGAGAGTGTGCCCGAGTCGCTCAGGAGGTTTGTCGATTTGGTTTTTGCCCACCGCCGCCAATCGCTTTTGGGGGCTATGGGGCGTGCCTATGTTGAGCTCTACCGCAAAGCTTGCAACATAACCCACGCACAACTAATCACCGCTACCGAGATTGATTCCTCCACCCGAAGTCAGATAGAGAGGCTTGTGGCAGAGGAGTTTGGCGGCACGGTGGAGCTTGTGGTGGAGATTGATAGAGAGATTATTGGTGGCTTTCTGCTCAGGGTGGGCGGACGCCTTATGGATGGCTCGGTCAAAGGGCAACTCGAACGCATACGCCAGCAGTTTATCACCAAGAATAGAAGTATAGTATAAAATAATAACAGATAAAGGATTATGGCAGAGATAAGACCCGCAGAGGTGTCTGAGGTGCTCCGAGCGCAACTTGCAGGAGTGGACACCACGCTCAAATTTCAGGAGGAGGGCACCGTGCTCCAAGTGAGCGACGGTGTGGCCCGCATCTATGGCCTCGACAGCGCCGAGGCGGGCGAGTTGTTGGAGTTTGAGGGGGGAGTTAGTGGTGTGGTTATGAACCTCGAAGAGGACAATGTAGGCGCAGTGTTGCTGGGCTCTACCGAGCACGTCAAAGAGGGTTATAGCGTCAGGCGCACCCACCGCATTGCTTCGTTGGAGGTGGGCGACCAGATGGTCGGCAGGGTAATCAACCCTCTGGGCGAACCACTCGACGGCAGGGGCGACATCTTGGGCGAGAAGTTTGAGATGCCTTTGGAGCGTAAAGCTCCCGGTGTGGTCTTCCGCCAGCCGGTGAGCGAGCCTTTGCAGACGGGTTTGAAGGCGGTCGATGCTATGATTCCCATTGGTCGTGGCCAGAGGGAGCTTATCATTGGCGATAGGCAGACGGGCAAGACAGCCATTGCCATCGACACCATCATCAACCAGAGGGCCGAATATCTCAGGGGTGAGCCTGTCTATTGTATCTATGTTGCTGTGGGCCAGAAGGGTTCTACGGTGGCAACCATTGTTAATACTCTGCGCGAGAGGGGAGCTATGGACTACACAATTGTGGTTGCAGCCACAGCCTCCGATCCCGCCGCTATGCAATACTATGCCCCATTTGCGGGTGCGGCCATAGGCGAGTACTTCCGTGATACGGGTCGCCACGCTCTGGTGGTCTATGACGACCTCTCGAAGCAGGCGGTGGCCTACCGCGAGGTGTCGCTCATCTTGCGTCGTCCTTCGGGTAGGGAGGCCTACCCGGGCGATATTTTCTACCTCCACTCTCGCTTGTTGGAGAGGGCTGCGAAGATTATCTCGCGCACCGAGGTGGCCGAGAAGATGAACGACCTGCCCGCATCGTTGATTGGCAGGGTTAGGGGAGGTGGCTCGCTTACAGCTCTGCCCATTATTGAGACGCAGGCGGGCGACGTGTCGGCCTACATCCCAACCAACGTAATCTCCATTACGGATGGTCAGATTTTCTTGGCGAGCGACTTGTTCAATCAGGGTATCCGTCCTGCTATCAATGTCGGCATTTCGGTGTCGAGGGTGGGTGGCAATGCCCAGATTAAGTCGATGAAGAAGGTGGCCGGAACGCTCAAAATAGACCAAGCACAATATCGTGAGTTGGAGGCATTTACGAAATTTGGCGGCGACCTCGATCCCGTTACAGCCTATGTGATTGACAAGGGCAAGAAGAACACCCGCCTACTGATTCAGCCCCAGTATGCACCTATGCCCGTCGAGGAGCAGATTGCGGTGCTCTATTGCGGTGTGAATGGTCTTTTGAAGGATTTGGATGTGGCGGATGTGAGTGGCTTTGAGAGGGCTTTTTTGGATGTTCTGCGTGGTGCTCACCGCGACGATGTGCTCTCGCCGCTGGCCGCAGGCAAGATTGACGACCAGGTGGCTGAGACAATCAAAGAGGTGGCTAAGGGTGTGCTCCAAGCACTCCAACAAAACCAACAATAGAGGGGCTGATTTTACTTAGGATTTAATAGCAAGAAGTGGCTTCACTGAAAGAGATAAAGGAACGTATTGCGTCGGTGCGCTCCACCCGCAAGATTACCTCTGCAATGAAAATGGTTGCGGCGGCAAAGCTCCATCGTGCCCAGCGCGAAATAGGGGCTCTGGTGCCCTATGCCGATGAGCTTCAATCGATTGTGGCTCACCTTGCTGCGGGTCGGATGGACGAGCCGATTGCCTTGGCCGAGGAGCGAGATGTGTCGCATCTGACGGTGGTGGGATTTGCGTCGAATACCACTTTTTGCGGTGCTTTCAACAATAATGTGGGGCGCAAGATTGTGGAGATGCTTGGCTCGGAGGAGTATGCCGAGTTGGGGGCTGAGTCGCGCCACATACTCTCTATGGGTCGCCAACTTTCGGTTGATTTGGTGCGCCAAAAACTCCAACACGAGTGTGGCGACGAACACTTGGCCGAAAAGCCCAACTACTTGGCTTATAGGACTATGGCCGACGGACTTATGAAGAGTTATGCCGAGGGCCATACGGACAGAGTTGTCTTGGTCTATCATAAGTTCCTCTCGCCCGGAGTGCAGCGCTTGGTGTGCGAGAAGTTGTTGCCCATTGAGCTTCCGAAGGCCGACGAGGCTGAGTTGAGCGGGGTGGATTACATCCTCGAACCTTCGCGCAAGGAGCTGATAGAGAGCATTGTACCCCGTCAGGTGGCGCTCAAACTGTTTACTGCGGCACTCTCTTCGGTTGCCTCCGAACACGCCGCCCGAATGATTGCTATGCAGGCTGCCACCGACAATGCCGACGAACTGGCTGCATCTCTCTCGCTCGAATATAACAAGCAGCGCCAACAAGCCATCACCACCGAGCTGCTCGATATGATGGGAGGCAAGCGAGAATCCTGAGCGTGTAAAAATGCTCTTTTATGTTCATTATTTCACAACAAAATCTCTGCTCTTTTATTCCTAAAAGTCAGTAAAATAGGGCTTTATGTTGGTTGGTGTGTTTGAGTTTTCGGGAAAATATGTATATTTGCGGCAAAAATGCATATTTTACTCTCATAACACATTTCTTAGAGCAGAATGAATAGCGACAAACGTCTTGCTAATATCGACTACGCCCACATCGCAAGGGCTCTTGGTTGGCACATTGAATCGGGTTTCCATAGCTTTGATACAGAGGAAGATGCCTCATTGAATGAGCAGAATATGGGTCGCGCAATAATGACGCGCGATGCTATGCTGTTGTTGGTGTGCCGAAGGGGCAGTATGGTGCTTGTGGTGGGTGGCGCGTCCCATACCCTTGTGACAGGCCAGATGTTGTTGCTTTTTGCCGGTACACACTGTCGATTTACCCATATCTCCACAGATTTTAGTTGTTCGGTGATTATTGGTCGCATCAATTCCGAGGCCTCCACAGAGAGTCTTGTGACCATTTTCCCCCGTGTACGTCAGATGCCGGTTGTGTCGCTTCTCAAACAGGAGAATGCCACTCTGACAAGCCTGATGAGGTATATTCAAACCACTTCGGTCAATTATCGCAACCCCTCGCGTGCAGAGCTCGACGGTCACATTTTGTCGATTTTGCGCTGCGAACTGATAGATATTTTCTTGCGTAGAAATTTGGCTGTGAAGGAGGCCACTCAGGACGAGCAGCTTGTTATGCGATTTAGTATGATGTTGGCTGTCAAGAGTTTCGAGCATCGCGATGTGGAGTACTATGCTCAGGAGTGTGGCCTGACGGCCAAGTGTTTTGCGGCTAAGGTAAAGCGCATTACCGACAAGACTCCATCGGATTTGATTGCCTCGGCGGTGGTTAAAAATGCCAAGCGTTTGCTGCTGAGTACCGACCTTAATAGTACCGAGATTTCCGAGAGGCTCAACTTCTCTACGCCCTCGTTTTTCTGTCGCTATTTCAAGCGCTATACCGGCCTTTCGCCCCAAGAGTGGAAGAGCCAGAATAGCGATATTTAACGCGTGTTTTGCCGGAAAATAGATGTCACGTTTGGTGTGGGCGATGTTCTAATTTTTCGCAACATCGAAGGTGAAAAGTGTTTTTTGGGGAGTAGTTTTGTCGGTTGCCCCCAAAATCAAACATTCTGATTCTCAGTTTTCACGACAGCAAGATGTTCTAAATGTCTGTTTGGATGTCACAAATTTCCGAGCGGGGGGGGGTGTAAATTCTTTTTTCTGCGAGATTTGTGTAAAAAGGTTTGGTGGGTGTCATCAATCCACAAATAATTGCTAACTTTGTTTTTAGTGTGTGTTTTGTACGCACATTGCCCGCAAATAGGTCTTGTTTTGAGGTTTGGCAAGGGCATTTATTGTGGCATAAAGAGTGTGATTGTTGCCACGAAAACGTTTAGGTTGAATGAGAATTGAGAGTGTAAGAAAATTCCCTATGCAGGGAATCATAAATGTCGCGCGCGTGTATATGCGTAGGCGCACAATAGGTTGGCGATAAGGAACAGTTTCTTGTCGTTCAGCCTCTTTTTTTGCACCCTAAGCTAGAAGCCAAAAGATAGTGATGAAAAGATTGATGATGATACTTGCAGCAGTGGTTATGGCAGCCACTTCGCTTCTCGCCCAAGAGAGGGCCGAGAGGAGCGAGGTTGTGGTCTATTACCGCTACGACAAGTACACCCTTGACCACCGCTATCTGACCAACCCCGAGGCTTTTGCTACTCTCGACAGCCTCTTCCTCAACCACGCCCACGCCATCGACTCCATCGACATTGTGGCCTACGCCTCGCCTGAGGGTCGCACCGCCTACAACCAGTGGCTCTCCTCGAAACGTGCGCGCAGTATGAAGGGCTTTCTTACGGTGAAATACCCCAAGGTGGACTTTTCCAACCTTACGACCCACGCATTGGGTGAGGATTTCGATGGCCTGATTAGGATGGTTGAGGCCGACAAGAATGTCCCCTACCAGAAACAGGTTTTGAAGGTGTTGCGTCAGCAGAATAAGAGCGCCGACAACCGTATGAAGGAGCTCTACAAACTCCGTGGTGGCACCCCCTATCGCTACATCCGCAAGCACATCCTGCCTTGGTTGCGTACTGCAACTACCTGCATAATCTACTACAACCCCGCCGCATTGGATGCCAAAGAGGTGATTGGTCGCATCGTCGAGCAGCCTATTGGCACACAACTTAGTGGGGTGGGTGCGGGTAGTATCCTGACGAGTCGCGCTATGGCCAACTACTTGGCTACCTCGCAATGGCCCGAGCCTACCGAGGAGCAACTCGGCAAGACCGAGGAACCCAAGGAGCAGGAGCAGTCCGAAGAGGCTGAGGGTAGGAACTACTTGGTTGCGGCCAAGACCAACCTTCTTTTCGATATGGTAGGCGCGCTGAATGTTGAGGCTGAGTTGCCGATTGGCAATCGCTACTCGGTAAACGCCTCGTGGACCTTCCCTTGGTATCTCGACCGCGAGTGGGATTGGTGCTACCAGTTGCTCTGGGGCGACGTTGAGGGTCGCTACTGGCTTGGTGAGCGCACTCGTAGCAACAGACTTTTGGGTCACTTCGTGGGCCTTTATGCCGGCGGCGGTCTTTACGACTTCCAGTTTAGGAGTGCCGACGGCTACCAGGGAGAGTTCTTCTTGGCTGCGGGTGTGAGCTATGGCTATTCGATGAAGCTTGGCAGCCGATGGAGAATGGAGTTTGAGTTTGGCTTGGGCTACCTCCAAAGTCAGTATCGCCACTACTTCCACATCACCGAGCCCGATGGTACCGAAAAACTCATCCGCGATAGGGTGAGTGGTAAGTTTGGCTATTGGGGCCCCACCAAGGCTAAGGTGTCGCTGGTGTTGCCCTTGGAGTGGGGAAGTGGTAAGAGCCGCGGGGCCGACTCGCTTGGTGACTAAGTTTTTTCGGTTGCTGGCGACCAAAAGATAAGAAGAGAATAACGAACAGAGATAGATGAAATTGAGGAGAACGATAGAGGCATTTGTGATGCTGCTGATGGTTGTGGTACTGTCGGCAGCCTGCCAGCGTCGTCCCTTGGAGGAGATGAACGATGGCCTCTACCTCCAACTGAGCCTCAATCTCGATGTGGAGAATAATAGCCAACCCCTGCCTCAGCCTGAGCTTATGAGGGTTGTCTTTTACGACTACCAGACCCACGAATTTGTTTCGGACGACTATGTTCTGCCTACGGGTGGCTACATCAATGCTCAGCCCGGTAAGTATAAGATGATGGTCTATAACTTCGATACGCAGGCGACCCTCATCCGTGGCGACTGGGATATACCTTCGTTGGAGGCCTACACGAGCGAGATTCCCAATAGCACCCGCACCAACCTGCTGACCAAGCTCAACGCCTTTGCAACCAAGCCCAACTTTGTTGCTCCCGACCCCGACGAGCCTATTGTCTATGAGCCCGACCACCTACTTGTTGGTAGGGAGGATGTGGAGATTGTGCACCGCACAGGCACTCAGACCATCTATGCTGAGGCCTCGACTATCGTGGAGAGCTACTACTTGGGCGTGAGGTTGAAGAACCGCACCCACTTGGCAAGTGCTCAGGCTCTGCTTTCGGGTCAGGCCAAGAGCAATAAGTTTGGCTTTGAGGGTGGCCGTAGCGACGAGAGCGTTATCCTCTACTTCGATATGACCGCCGGTGTGAACGAGCAGGAGGGCGGTGTGGATGTGCTCGAAACCACATTCAACACCTTTGGTAAGCTGCCCGGCGAGGAGTCGCGCTTGTGGCTCACTATTGTTGTGACCAACACGAGCGGCCAGACAATCAGCTGGCAGAGGGATATTACCGACGAGTTTAAGGACAATCCCGACAAATATATCTACATCGAGGAGCCTCCGATAGATGTGCCCACGCCACCTACGCCTCCGCCAAGTGGTGGTGGTTTTGTTCCCTCGGTGGATGAATGGGAGGAGGAGAACTACGATATTGCAATCTAACGCTTAGAGGCAGTAGGATAGAGAAAACGAAACAAAAACAACAAAAAATTATAAACAAACTAAAAACTAATTGATGTATGAAAAAAGTATTTGCATTGGCAGCATTGGTAGCCGTAGCGCTCACCAGCTGTGTGACTAACGAGGTTGTAACTCCTGAGGGCGAAATCGCCTTCAAGGCAGTTAATTACAAAAACACCAAGGCTGTGGTAAATGGCCCTATCTCGGGTACTACCTACGCCCCAACTGAGCACTTCGGCGTTTATGCCTACCACTCGACCACCGCTTGGAGCACCTCCTACACTCCTAATCCATATATGTATGGTGCAGACGGCAAGGGTGTAGAGATTTGGGAGAATGGTGGCGTATGGAAAAACCACACCCAGTCGTACTACTGGCCCAAAACCGGTATGTTGTCGTTTGTGGCCTACTCGCCCTATGCTTTTGGCGCAGGCACAGTTAGCGCAACCGCAACCGAGGGTGTAGCCTTCACCGACTTTACCACTACCAACGACTTCGCAGCTCAGATTGACCTTATGGCAACCGACGTTGTTAAGGACTTGGCAAAAGCAACTCCTGTTGTTCCCGTACCCGTTGCATTCAAACACCTCCTTTCGCAGGTTAAAGTTGCTGTTAAGCCCGCCGCTACCAACTATGCAGCCAACGGTGTTACAAGCATCACTATCGACAAGGTTGTTTTGGGTGGTGTTAATAGCGTTGCTGACTACGCTTCGGTAGATGGTGCAGTGGTTGCAAACGGTTGGAGCGGCCACGCTACCCCCATTGTGTACACCTATCTCAACGCAGCCCAGACTGTTGCTCTCGATGCTACCGAGGGTGCTGCTGTTGGTACTGCTGCTCTGGTTATTCCCCAGACCAACGCTACTCGCCAGTTCACCATCAACTACACCATCAACTACGCAGGTGGTGCCAAAGATGTTGTAGAGGGCGCAACCTTCGATGTTGCTGCCGACTACGCTTGGGAGATGGGCAAGATCTACACCTACACCGTTACCATTGGCGTTGGCGACGAGATTACCTTCACTCCTTCGGTTTCGAGCGACTGGGTAGCTGTTACTCCCGACACCACTATCTCGGTTGGTTAATCGCATAGCCTAATGCGTTGCAAATCACGAAATAAAATAAATCACAACAAATAATAAACAACAAACAATTTAACACATTTACAACTATGAAAAAAATTCTTGCAATTGCAGTTATGGCAGCCGCTATGCTGACCAGCTGTGTGAAGAATGAGATTGTTTCGCCCGCAGGCGAAATCAACTTCAAAGATTTTATGGTTTCGACCAAAGCTCTCGTGCTCCCCGGTGAAACCGCTGTGGCCAATCTCCCAACTACCTACACCTTTGGTGCTTTCGCACTCTACACTGGCACTTACGAGGGTGTTACTGGCGAGACCGCTCCCGATGCTATCTATGTTAATGACCTTGAGGTAGCCTACAAAACTTCCTATTGGGGTTTTGCTGCTCAGCCTATGTACTGGCCTACCAACAAAGCTGACAAGCTCGACTTCTATGCTTACTTCCCCTACAACGCAACTGTTGCTGACTGGGATGATGTAAACAACTGCGTTAAACTGACCGCAGCTGACCTCGGCACTACCCTCGGCGACCAGACCGACTGGATGATTGCTGCCAAAGAGGTAGGTAGGAACAGCGACAATGGTCAGGTGCCCGTTGCTTTCCGTCACATCACTTCGATGCTTGTATTCAACGCTTACGATGCAACTCCCGACACTCGTTACCAGAACCTCGTAACCATCAAGAAGATTGAGGTTAAACAGGCTGCTTACACCGGTGACTACACCAACAATGCTTGGACTGCCGATGGCGCAAGCCGTGCAGATGTTGTTGTTTATGATGATGCTACTGGTGTTGATGTTCCTCTTACAACTCCTGCAAATGTTACCACCGCTACCTCTGGCGCACTTATCGTAGTTCCCGAGGATGTTCAGGCTGCAACCACACTCGTTGTTACTTACGACATCGCCGAGTCGGCTGACCACGTTTACGAGGCAGCTACTGGCAAGACCGTTGAAATCGCTGTTAATGGCTTGAACGGTACTTGGGAGGCAGGTAAGAAGTATGTTTACACCATCAAGTTCGACCTTGTAAATGGTGCAAACGAGCACTTGCAGGAGATTATCTTCGAGCAGCCCACCGTATTGCCTTGGGTTGAGGAGGTTGTTGGCGAATACGACAACATCTAATGGCTCGTTGTGCTAATGGCACAATAGCTTAGATAATTCTTTTTTTCATACATTTAGCCATAGGGAGGGTGATACCTCCCTATGGCACTACGCTGTTTTTAACTATATAATAATAGGTATAAGCAAGTGAAAAGAGTAGCACACATATTCGGGGGAGTGGTGGTGGCATCGGCAATGCTGCTCACCGGCTGTGTCTTGGGACACGACGTCTCCACCGACAAGCCCGTAGAGCTGCGTTGTAGCCCCATTATGAGCCAGCGCACCCGTTCCGCCGAGGCCGAAGGCAAGCTTCTCTTCAACACCTTCCCCACCGAGGCCGACTTTGGACTCTGGGCCTACTCGCTCCCGCGTGATAAGCAGTGGGAGGTGTTTAGCCCCGACGCAGAGCCCTTCGTGGAGAATGGACGCTTCCAACACAACGCCACCGACGGGCTGTGGTATCCCTCCACTTCGCTCCCTTGGGCCTACAATCAGCAACTCACCATTGCCGCTTGCTCGCCCTATATAGAAGGTGTCGCTTTCGACCCCGAAAAGGGTGTTGTCATCGGTAACTACGACATCGAGGCCAAACCCAACGAGGAGCTTCTCTACTCCCACCTAATGACCAATCGCAGGGCCGAGCGCTCAATGTCGGGCGTGGAGCTCTACTTCTACCACGCACTCGCCAGAGTGGACGTGAGGATGAAAACCACCCTCACAGAGTCCCGCTCGCTACTTGTTAAGTCAATTACGTTTACCAACGTACATACCGAGGGCGCTTTCTGCTCCCTGCCCAACCCAACGTGGTACCCTACCGAGAAGCTCGCCGATGTCTGTATCTACTCAGCCGACGATGCGGGATGGCCTCTGCCCGATAGCAACAATCAGGTTGTGGGTGGCGACACCTATTGTTTGGTGATGCCTCAGGTAGTAGTGACCGACATAGTCGTCTTGGCCGATGTTCTGCACGGCGGTATGATTATTCCCGAGGTGGAGTTTAGGGTGGAGAATGCCACAATTGTTTGGGAGCCCGGCAAGTATTACACCTACACTTTCACCCTCACAGACAACTCGTTGAGGATGGAGGAGCCAATGCCGGAGACGTTTAATGTGGCGCCAAACGTCTAATGTACTAATTCCTTAAAGGCATTAAGGGCCTTAGGGGCTTTATGGTGTTAATGGTCTTATAGGGCATATCCCTAAGTTCCTTAATATCTCTAACCTCCTTAACAACTTTCAACTTCCCATTGTTGTTCGGCACAAAAAAAGCAGGTGTGAATCGCACACCTGCTTTTTCTTAGCTAACCGAAGTGGTCTTGCGACTACAAGCGGTGGGCCTCTCTCCAAAGGTTACCCCTCTCCTGCTCGGTATAGTTCTTGGGTCCGGGAATCCTCTTGGCCTCGACCTTCTTGCCGATAACGCCACGGCTTGCTGGACGTGCGGGGGTCTGAATCTTCTGGTTGGACTCGATGCGTACATCCTTAACTTTGCCTACAATCTTCTGGGCTGCCTTCTGTGCAGTAGTGGCCGCAGCCGATGTGTTGCGAGTTAGGACAACCTCCGAAATCACAGCCACAGCCATATTGTACTGACCCATACCGTAGTAAATGGCTGCGTTGGGGTAGTAGCTTATGCCGCTATGAACCATAGGTTTGAGGGTAATGGTGTTGCCGTCCTCGGAAATCTCAACGGGGAAGTGGCCATTAACAATGTTGCCATCGGCATCGCCCATATAGCCCACCGACACACCATTGACGGGGTCGTAGGCAATCAGGTGCGACTCGTAGATTGCATTATGCTCTGCATACCAGCTCGACATAGGAGCGAAGTAGTTTACGTTGAAAGGTGCGCTAACCGAGCCGTCGGCTGCAACCTCCAAGTACCACTTAGGACCGAAGTCGTAGAGAGGCATCTCGCTGGTGTAACCATTGTAGGTGTCCGAAATGAAGAGGCTATATGGGTCGGCATACTCAAAGTAGGGCTGAATAGTGCCAACGAAGTCGTAGCCATTCATCAGAATACGGTTCTGGGCGCGAGTGTTGTCGGTGAAGGTCTTGGCAGCAGCCTTGAACTCAGCGTAGTACTTGTCGGCATTCTCGCGGCTTACACCGTGTTTCTGGAAGATTGCGTAGGCAGCCTCGTCGAGTGTTTCGGGATACTCAAAGTCGCCGATGGTGATGTTGCAAGAGTTGGTCTCGGTGTAGGGGTCATACTGCTCGGTCTCGGTGTTGTAGAGGCTGTAAGCAATAGTAGCGGTTGCTGTCCACTCGCCTTTGAGGCTCTCGAAGAGCTCGCTCTCAACCCTCTCGGCGGCAGGCTCCAAGAGCGACTGTGCAATAACGGTGTCGGAGTAGGTCTCGGTACCCTCGTCGTTGGCAACCATAGCTGCGAGGTAGGTCTTCTCGTTGGGGCGTGAGGTGTAGGTGATGGTCAGACCCTCATCGGAGTTGATTTGCATCAGCTCAATAGAGGTGAAGTTTACACCATAGTTATATACAATCTCCTCGGCGGTCATACCCGACATCAACCACTCCTTCTCGTAGTTGGCAATAACCTTACCCTTGTCGGCATTCTTGGTGGGGCACTTGATGTTGAAGCCAACCTCAAAGGCCGAGGTGGACTCCAAAGCGGTAACTTCAAGCTCGGGTGCGGGCTTGGTGGGCTCAGGCAGATAGAACTCATATTTGTGGAATACCTGCTCGTGGCCATCGAGGTAGCCGTCGCCATTGCTGTCGCCACGCAGACCAACTACATATACCCAGTATTTCGAGTCGCGAGGAATGTCGTAGAAGTACTCGCTCAGGGCGGTCTTGATTGTACCATTCAGGCCGTACTCCTCGCTATAAGGAGGCACAATCATAGTAACGCCTGCCCACGAAGCTTCAAGCGAGGTGGCAAACCACTGCATATGCTCCTCATCGATAGCGTTGAGAGCCATACCGTGTTCGAGTTCACTCATAATCATAATAGCTACCCTTTCGAGCGACTTGTCGGCCGTAACGATAACCTCAGCGTCGTCGGGCTCGGGCCTAATCTCCACCTTAATCAAATCCTCGGGCAGGGGCTCGGGTTTCTGTACCTGAACATATACCCTCTGATACATACCATTCCAGTAGGGGGTCTCGTCGATAGGTGTTTCGCTATTGCTCTGGTCTAGGATGTAGGCATTCTGGTCGAACATAGGAGTGTAGTAGCCAATGCCCCAACCGCCCCAGTGCTCGCCGCGACGGTACTCACCCATAGCCACAACCTGAGGCTGACCGGGAACGGGTGCGTCGAAGTAGGTCTCCACAAACTGACCATTGGAGTCGTAGATGTAGCTATGCTCCTCGTCGATGATGAGTGAACGGCTCTCGTTGAAGAGGTTGACACCACCCCAAGCGGTGTCGTGGAGGTTCAGAGCCCTCATATCGGGCAGACCGCGCGAGTTGTAGGTGTAGAGGCTCATTGTAGCCCACTTGATAACGTGGTTCTGCTCCTTGACTTTGGGATCGACTTTCACATCGACGGTGAAGCCACGGTAGTGAACGTCGCGCACGGTGATATCGTCGGCAAAGTCGGTAGTCTTGATACCTTTAACCGTAATAACATCCTCCATATACTCCTCAATCACAGCAATCTCGCCAGCGATATATACAACATACTCCGAGTTGGGCGAAAGGGTTGTGACGGTGAGGGTGTTGTCGCCATTGACGAGTTCTACGCTCTTGCCTGTGGCGAAAATCACCTGAATGTTGGGGGCGTCCTGACCCTCAACTTCGGCAGCAGGCTTCACAAGGTAGGCGATGCGCGAAACATTCTCAGCATAGATAGAAATCTCGGCTGTGGTCGATTCGGTCTTGATGAGTTTGGCTTTCAGCACAGGGATGATGGGCTCGGCCGCAGTCTTTAACTTAAACTCCTTAACCTCGCTCCACACTTTGTCGGACGAGATGCGACCAGCCCAATAGGTAACATACTGGGTCTCGGCCTCCAAGTCGCGCAGGGTGACTTGTGTTGCACCCTCTTTTTCGAGAGCCACCATAGTGCCCTGAGCGAAAATCTCCTCAGCGGTGGGGGCAACCATTTGTCCCTCAATGGGTTTTACGATGTAAGCCGCAACTTTAATCACCTCGGCATTGAGCGAGAGCGTGGCAGCGGTAATGTCTGCACCAACGAGTTTCACCTCCAACGAAGCACCCTCAAATGGGTCAGCGGGGGTGGGAGGCACGGGGTCCTCCTGACAAGCTGTAAGGCTCATAGCGACCATAGCAAAGAGCAGGGTCGCAAGTTTGAATAGTTTGTTCATTGTTTTTATTGTGTTATTAGGTATAGAATTTGCAACAAAAATAACAACATTTAGTTAAAATATGGCTCCTTTGGGCAAAAAACAACCGCCCCTGCCGTGGGGCGGTTGTTTTTTTGAGTGGGTGCTACCTTGCGGCGGCCATAAACTCCTCCACCTCTTCGATGGTGATAGGGATGTGTTTGCCCTCGCCGAGCATAATGTTGCCATCCTCGGTGATGAGCAAGTCGTCTTCCAAACGGATGCCACCAAACTCATAGAAAGCGCCCAGTTTGTCGTAGTTGATAAACTCTTTGCACTTGCCTTCGCCCTTCCACTGCTCAATCAATGCGGGGATGAAGTAGATGCCGGGCTCGTCGGTAAGCACCGTGCCGGGACGCAAGCGCCAGCGACTACGCATAATACAGGTGTCCACCTCGTCGGCACGAGCTACAATCTTGGAGAAATCTCTCATACCTCTCTCGCCCATAGCCTCGCAGTCGTGAACATCCATACCCAAACCGTGACCCAATCCGTGGGGCATAAAGAGGCCCACAGCACCCGCTGCCACAGCCTCGTCGGCATCACCCTTCATAAGACCCACGCCAATCAGACCCTCGGCCAAGGCTTTCAAGGCCACGTTGTGGAGATTCATATATTGGCCGGGTTTGGCCACCTTCAACACCTCGTCGTGGGCGTTGAGCACGATATTGTAGATGTCCCTCTGGATGGGGCTAAACTTGCCACTTACAGGGAAAGTGCGGGTGTGGTCGGAGCAGTAGTTATTGACACTCTCGCCACCTGCGTCCACCAACAGCAGACGACCATTCTGGCAAATGCCGTCGTGAGAGTGGTTGTGGAGTGTTTCGCCGTGTTGCGAGACAATGGAGTGGAACGACACACCCTCACCAAGTTGGTGGGTAACACCCTCCATAGCGCCGGCAATGATTCGCTCCGATACACCCTCGCGGGTAAGACGCATAGCTGTGGTGTGCATCTGGTAGCCCACCTCAAAGGCCCTCTGCAACTCCTCAATCTCCTCGGCGCTCTTCTCCTCACGCATAGCTGCCACGTTGATGACGAGGTCGGCCGAGCAGTGGGCATAGTGCTCGGAGGGCTGTATGCCGGTGAGGTTGCTCATCAGGAGTGTGCCCTCGCCACGATAGGGGACAAGGTAGTGTACCTTGCGACCCTCGCGCAGAGCTGCCTGCACCCTCTGACGAGCCTCAGCAAAGGGGGCGGTGTGGTCCACACCCACCTGTGCGCCAAGCTCCTTGATTGAGGGCTGTGGCCCCATCCAGATGATGTCATCGACGGTGTAGTCGTTGCCGAAGAGATAGTCACGCTCCTCGTCGAGGTCGATTATGCCCACGAGGTCGGCATTTTGTAGTCCAAAGAAGTATAGGAAGGTGCTGTCCTGACGGAATGCGTAGGCGTTGTCGAAATAGTTGCGGGGCGCCTCGCTATTGCCGGGAAGAACGACAATACCGCCTTTGGGCATACGACGACGCAGCTCGTTGCGTCGTGCGATGTAGGTCTGTTTTGCAAACATAGTGTTGTATGGTTTTTAGTTTTAGTTGTTGCAGTTTGCGTTTGAATGCCGAGCAAAGTTATTGCTCATTTGGCGTAAAGTTACAAAAAGATTTCCAAACGGCCCTATTTCTACCCCCAAATTCCACCCAACCACCAGAAAATAAAAAAAGGAGATGTTTTCGCATCTCCTTTTCCGTACCCAGAGCCGTTGCCTTGGGATGGTTACATATAGGGGCACAAACGAACTAACTGCGTGAGAATGAGGGATTTTACAACTATTTGATACTGAATATTTGCAACTAATTGGGGTGTCGGTAGTTATGAAAAATATGCAAAAAACACCCTCAATTTTAGTATGATAAGGTGACCAAAGTGACCAACGCTAAATCTTTTCGTGAAAATGAGGGGTTCTGTGTGATAATCATCAGTAGGAAATAACAAGAAAAAAGGAATAACCGGTTATTCCTTTTAACATATTTCGCCGTTACACTCTGTCTTACAGCCAAGCGGTGATATCAAAAAACTTGTCGGTGTCATATAGTCTTGAAACACCGTAATAAATCTCAACACCTTTATCCTCTAACGATTTGCAGATTGATAATTGCTCTTCAACAGGCAAATCATAATAGTTCTCGGGAATCGTACCATCTCCTATCTCGCAATCACCTTCAAAGTAGCATATTCTTTTGAAATACTTGCCATCAACATCGTTTGTTGCCCCTTCTTTATCACTCTCAACATCCGATGTGTCAAAATATATATTTGTCAATTTATGCAATTTTACATCTGAGATGTAGTATCGCAAGACACCGCCACAGTACACACCTCCTGAAATATGCAAATTACCATCCTTTAATTCAACACAATCAGGCTTAGTTTCCGAGTATGCAATGTCTGGACCGTTACCTGGTACTACATTATCCCATACAGAGAAACCATAAATTACACTACCTTCACAATATTCATTTTTAGACTTTTTTATCGTATAGACCTTGCCGTTTACTCTACCGATTTCATAATACTTATCAAACTCAACACAAAGCTCGAACGCTTCTGTTATTTTTTCGTATAGATCAGCGCCTACTGCACCTTCAATAACAAAACTATTGATTACCATATCCTATCTATTTGGTTTCTATGT
>JAGBVY010000033.1 GCA_017630115.1 Tidjanibacter sp.
CAAAACGAACAACACTCACCGTTAAGGGCATTGCATAAATTATTGGTTATTGATAGGCTCAAAAGAAAAGAGCGGAGAGATTTTTTCAAATCTCTCCGCTCTTCGTACCCGAAACCGGGGTCGAACCGGTACGGACCTTTCGGTCCACAGGATTTTAAGTCCGGCGTGTCTACCTATTCCACCATTCGGGCACACTCTCGCTCACACAAGCGAGCCTGCAAAAGTAGTAAATAAAGTTGAAACAACAAAAAAAGGCGGAGGGCAACCACAAAAATCCCTCCGCCAAACCCACCAAAAATTGCTTCTCAGTGGGCTTACCACTTATTTCTATCTGCTAACGATGCATTCCGGGGTGGGGAGGACGACCGCCACCACCACGAGGATGCATACCGCCACCCATACCCATATTGTCGAAATCCTTAGCCGATGAGCCTTTGCCAAAGGCGCGGATGTTATAGACAAACTGCACGGCCACATAGCGACCTATTGCAAGGTTGGTGGTGTTCTGGATGTAGTTTGCACCCACAGAACGACGGAAATCGCGGTTCTGGTTGAAGATGTCGTTCACACCAATGCTCAGCTCGCCCATCTGGTTCTTGAAGAGTTTCTTGCCAATGTAGGCGTTGCAGAGCAAAATCTCCTCGTTGTAGGAGTCGGTAATACCTTTATACTGGTTGTATGTACCGTTGGCGGTGAGTGTAAAGCCCTTCCAAGCAACCCACTTAAACTCGGCCCTTGCATTGTGGCTCAGGTACTTGTTCTGTTGCGAGTAGATTGCCGACGAGTTGTCGTTAATCGAGTAGCTGAAATTGTAGGAGAGGGTGAAGTCCAAATTCTCCGAAATGTTGCTACCTATCTGCACGCCGCCCGAGTAGTACTGGCCGAGCATAATGTTGAGGTTGTCGTTAATCTTACTTGGTGTGCTGTTGAAGTTGGCATTGGCCGAAATGGTGAAGTTGCTCTTCAAAGCAGCGATGGGGAAACCGTAGCTCACACCCGTAAACATATTCCAGTTGTTAAGGCCCGAAATGTTCTCATAGGTGCTGTAAGTATTACCCACGCCAAGTGTCTGACCATTGTAGTTGGGAATCACAAAGTCGGGAGCATTCATCCACATAGCCGAGGCAATCGACCTTGTGGTGGCCCACAAACCAGCGTGCAACATCAGTGTGCGACCCTTCTCGATGTTGGTGTTGGTGTAGAAGGTCATCAGGCTGTGCGAGTAGCTTGGTTTGAGGTTGGGATTACCAGCCGTGTAGCTCGAACCATTCACATCCGTAGCGTCCTGCAATTGCGAGATTGAGGGGTTGGATGTGCGCGAGTGAGTCCTGATGCGCAACATATTCGTTGGGTTGAAGTTCACCGTCAGGTTGCCCTGATAAGTCACGTCGTTGAAGTTGTAGCTCTGTGTCAGGGGGCGGGGCAGTGTCTGCTCATTGTCCAACATAGAGTGCTGGTAGCGCACCTGAGCGTTGAGTTTAACCTTATCCGACGAGAAGTTGATGCCCGGACCAATGCGATGGATGGTGTAGCCACTCTCGGAGATGTTGCTCAGCAGAGTTGCGAGGGTGGGGTCGAGCACACCATTGATATAGACCTCAGCGGTCTTGTTCTGGTTGTCGGCATTGTGGCGGAACTCATACTCCACATCCATCTGGGTCTTTTCGTTCAGTGGCTCAGTGTAGGTAGCCTCTGCCCTGAAACTATTGCTACCCGACAGATTCTCGATGAGGTTTTTGTAGAGCGAGTCGGTGGGGATAGAGAATATATACTCGGGCACTCTGTGCGACTCCGAGCTATTCCAGTTTACCCTCGAATTGACCGTCAGCGTACGTCCGGGTTTATTGAGGCGTGTGCGGTAGAGTGCAAATACGTTGCCGTATGTGCCCAGACGCTCATCTTTTATCTCCGAGCGCATATCTTTCAGCAGCGAGCCGGTTGTGCCGTCGCTAATCAACTCGCTACCCTGCGAGCCGTTGTTGTATTTTTGCAGACTTGCGTTGGCCCTAACCATCAGCGACTGACTCTTGCTAAACTTGTAGTCCAGACGCATATTGAGGCGGTGATTCCAGTTTTCGCCGTGACTTTCGGTCTGACTCTGGGAGAGCTCACTGTAATTCTCATCAACATAGGAAATCCTGTCGGTGGTGTTTTGGTTTACGTTGGTGGAGTGGTTGATAAAATAACTACCCTGCAACTCCAACTTATCCCATACGTTGGCGTAGTTCAGACCGAGCGACTGCACAGTGGAGATACCCGACATAGGGCGCACCATAAAGTTGCGAGCCGAGCGCATACCCTGACCGCCACGCATACCGCCACCGCCCGAAGAGGCAACATTGCCCGACGATGTGGCACCTACAATATCCTCAAACGAGAAGTTGAGTTGGTTGATATTGTTGGCCATAGCGATTATGGAGATTTTCTCGTCGCCATTGAAAATGTTGGCATTGCCACCAACACTATACTTATCCCACGCACCATAGGAGCCATAGACCTTGCCGAATACGCCACGACGTTTGCCGAGCTTTGTGACGATGTTGATGGCTTTGTAGCCCTCTCCATCGTCCAAACCGGTAAATTCGGCCTTGTCGCTTAGTTTGTCATAGACCTCTACTTTCGACACCATTTCTGCGGGGATGGTCTTGATAGTGGTCGAAACGTCGTCACCGAAGAACTCCTTGCCATCTACAAATACCTTCTCAACGGTCTCGCCCTGAGCATCTACCGAGCCGTCGCTATTGACCTTAATGCCCGGCATCTTCGAGAGCAGACCCTCGGCGCTGGCGTCGCGCACAGTCTTGAAGGCCGAGGCGTTGTAGCTCAGTGTGTCGCCCTTCTGCGAAGTGCCCAAGAAACCCTGAATCTCAACTTGGTCGATGACTGTCACATCCTCATCCATCTTGATGATGCCGAGGTTTTTGACACCCGAGCCAATCTTGACTTGCTGTTTGTAGTCTTTGTAGCCGAGGTAGGTGATGCTGATGTCGTAGGTTGCAGGTGCAAGACCCTTGACCTCCACCAGTCCCTTGTAACCCGAGGTGTAGTATTGCTGTTTGCCGTTGGCGCTGTTGGTCAGCTCTACGACAGCACCGTGGATACCCTCACCCGACTTGCTATCTTGAAGTGTTGCTTTTAGTGTGCCATCATTTTGGGCAAAGGATAGACCTGTGCCCAAAATGATGCAACCAAGAAGTATCAATAACTTCTTCATCTCGTGTTTGATTTACTTTGTATAAATCTAGTTAGTCTAGTTTGTGATTATTTCTCGCTGGGGCAGCATTGCTCTGCGTTAGGGGCGCACTGGAAGCGCTGTGCACGGTGGGCTTTCAGAAGCTCAATCTGCTCAGGTGTGAGGATTGCGCTAACTTTACCATAGAGAGCCTTTACCTCCTCGGGGTTGATGCCGTGGTGGTGACGGTGGGGTTTGCGAGTTCTGTCGCACTTGGCGGCCTTGTCGCAACCAGCTTTCTTGTCGCACTCAGCCTTCTTGCACTCTTTTTTGTCGCATTTAGCGGCTTTGTTACACTCGGCTTTCTTGCACTCTTTGGTGCACTCAGCCTTCTTGCACTCTTTTTTGTCGCATTTAGCAGCTTTGTCACACTCGGCTTTCTTGCACTCCTTTTTGTCGCACTCGGCCTTCTTGCACTCAGCTTTGGCTTGGCAAGCGGTAGCCTCGCCTTGGCACTCAGCCTTCTGTTCGCATTTTAC
>JAGBVY010000002.1 GCA_017630115.1 Tidjanibacter sp.
CGTTGGCGTCGATGTCGAACGAAACCTCAATCTGGGGGACACCACGAGGTGCAGCGGGGATGCCAGAGAGGTGGAAGCGACCGATGGTCTTATTGTCGCGTGCCATCTGGCGCTCGCCCTGCAAAACGTGAATCTCTACCTCGGGCTGATTGTCCTGAGCGGTGGAGAATACCTGACTCTTGCGTACGGGGATGGTGGTGTTGGCGTCAATCAGACGGGTGAATACGCCACCGAGGGTCTCGATACCGAGCGACAGAGGAGTAACATCAAGCAAAAGTACATCCTTAACCTCGCCGGTCAGAACGCCACCCTGAATTGCAGCACCGATAGCCACAACCTCATCGGGATTGACACCTTTCGAAGGAGCTTTGCCGAAGAAATCCTCTACAACCTTCTGGATGGCAGGAATACGGGTTGAACCACCCACGAGAATAACCTCGTCAATCTGGCTTGCGCTGAAACCTGCGTCGCTCAGGGCCTTGCGGCAAGGCTCAATGGTCGCGCGGATGAGCGAATCGGCCAACTGCTCAAATTTGGCCCTTGTGAGGGTCATCATCAGGTGCTGAGGAATACCATCTACGGGCATAATGTAGGGGAGGTTAATCTCGGTCGAGGTGCTGCTCGAAAGCTCAATCTTGGCCTTCTCGGCAGCCTCTTTCAGGCGCTGCATAGCCATAGGATCTTTCCTCAGGTCGATGCCGTGTTTGCTCTGGAACTCAGCAGCCATCCAGTCGATAATGACGTGGTCGAAGTCGTCGCCACCGAGGTGGGTGTCACCGTTGGTCGATTTAACCTCAAATACGCCGTCGCCAAGCTCCAAAATGGAGATATCGAAAGTACCGCCACCAAGGTCATAAACCGCAATCTTCATATCCTTGCCAGCCTTATCCAAACCGTAGGCCAAAGCTGCGGCGGTAGGCTCGTTGATGATACGGCGAACCTTCAAGCCGGCAATCTCACCAGCCTCTTTGGTGGCCTGACGCTGCGAGTCGCTAAAATATGCAGGAACGGTGATGACAGCCTCTGTGACAGTGGTTCCCAAGTAGTCCTCGGCGGTCTTCTTCATCTTCTGCAATACGATGGCCGAAATCTCCTGAGGAGTATATTTGCGGCTGCCGATCTCCACCATAGGAACATCGTTAGCACCCGAAACCACATTGTAGGGAACGCGGGTAACATCCTTTGCCACCTGCGACATCTTCTCGCCCATAAAACGTTTGATAGAGAAGATGGTGTTTTTGGGGTTGGTGATTGCCTGACGTTTTGCAGGGTCGCCTACCTTGCGCTCGCCGCTTTCGGTGAAAGCTACGATAGAGGGGGTTGTGCGATGACCCTTGCTGTTGGGGATAACTACGGGCTCGTTGCCCTCCATAACTGCTACACACGAGTTGGTTGTACCAAGGTCGATACCAATAATCTTTGCCATAATCTTAAAAATGTTTTTACTTGTTATACTTATTTTATATTTATTCTTTTCATTCTGGGGCAACTCTTCTCAGGGGTTGCTTCGCAGAAGATATGTTCAATCTCTGTGCCAAGCAGAAAAGTAGTGACACAACTGCCAACTATGACAATTATATCCTCTCTCGACTGACAAAATGTCAGCCAAAACGTGACAAAAAATTTATTAAAGAAAAAAGTGATGACAAAATTTTTTTTTCTCACAAAAGGGTCGTACCTTTATAGTGCTGAAAAAATCCTTTCGCAAATTTTATAGAAAAAACTAAAACTTATATTACTATGATTACAACCTTTAATGAATTGCGTCGCATCAAAGACCGCCTTCCCAGCGGAAGCATGCAGCGCATCGCAGACGAGCTCGGCTGCGATGCTGATGAAGTAAGGAACTATTTTGGCGGTCGCCACTTCGAGGGTGGTACGACCGCAGGTGTACACTTCGAGGAGGGTCCCGATGGTGGCACTGTTAGTTTCGACGACGACACCATTTACAACGCTGCTCTTCGCATCTTGGCTGAGTTGGAGAAATAGTCACCTGATGACGCTACAAAATCAACGCCCTGCATACTCTGCGGGGCGTTTTTTATTATTATCCGCTTGGTTTCCTGGCGCAATAATTACACCCGTGAAAAAGCATCGAAAAGAAAATTATTGGCCAAAAAGTTGTGTATGTTGGAAAGATTGCTTATCTTTAACAAACCAAAAACTAAAACTATGGAACAGGAAGTTGAAAAAACCAGATATTCCGACGAGGAATTGGCTGAGTTTAGAGTAATTATACTCGATATGCTCGGCAAGGCAAAGGACGACTACGAGTTGTTGCGTGCCTCGGTGAATAACTCTGTGAGCAATGATACCGAGGATACTTCACCCACCTTTAAGGTGCTCGAAGAGGGCGCTGCAACGCTCTCGAAAGAGGAGATGGGGCGTTTGGCTCAGCGTCAGCTGAAATTTATCCAGCACCTCGAAGCTGCCCTTTTGCGCATCGAGAATAAGACCTATGGCATCTGCCGCGAAACAGGCAAACTTATCCCCAAAGAGCGCCTCAAAGTGGTGCCTCACGCAACCCTCTCGGTGGAGGCTAAGGAGCGCCGCCGTTAGTAACGAGTAAGAGCTCTAATGTCCTTAGTAAGAAAGGTTTGCTTTTTTCCAGAAAGAGTGTATAGATAATGCCCACCGTGACTATCTACACCGACGGCTCGTCGCTCGGTAATCCCGGTAGGGGAGGCTATGGAGTAGTTCTGCTCTCGCCACCCTATCGTAAAGAACTGAGTGCGGGCTATCGTATGACCACCAACAACCGTATGGAGTTGTTGGCTGTCTGCGTTGCGCTCGAAGCGCTCAAATTTGAGGGCACGGATGTGACTCTCTATTCGGATAGTAAATATGTGGTCGATTCGGTGGAAAAAGGTTGGGTTTTTGGTTGGGAAAAGAGGGGTTTTCAGAAGGCTAAAAATCCCGATTTGTGGATGCGTTTCCTAAGGATTTATCGTCGCCATAGAGTTCGTTTTGTGTGGGTTAAGGGCCACGCTTCGACGGTTGAGAACAATCGTTGCGACGAGCTTGCTGTGGCTGCAGCTCACGGAGCTGTCTTGTTGGAAGATGAAGGGTATGATACTTGATGTTTCGAGTGCGCCTTGTGGGCTTTCGAGCGCGCCTTGTTGGTAAATTTTGCACCAAATTTCACAAGCGACATCCTCACTTACGCCAAGTAAGCTGCGGTGTCGCTTTCTCATTTGGCACAAAATTTCCTCAACAAATCGCGCTCTTTCTTTCTTTGTGTCTACCGTCTACTGCCTACCGTCAACCGACCTAAGTCCTTAAAGGCTTTAAGGGTTGTGGGGCGGGAGAGGTCTGTTGCGCCTTGGCGCAGAGCTGACTGCTGGGAGGACTGGGAGGACTGGGAGGAC
>JAGBVY010000034.1 GCA_017630115.1 Tidjanibacter sp.
GGGTGGTGCTCCCGACCGAATTTTCGCCCCACAACCACTCCTCCCCTATGTCAGGGGAGGTGTTGCGAAGCGACGGAGAGGTTAGTTGCTGGGAGAACTGGGAGAACTGGGAGGCCCAGTAAACCCAGTAAACCCAGTGAATAGGCCATATAGGCCATATAGCCCAATCCCTAAACTCCCTAAAGTCCCTAAATTCCCAAACAAAAAAAGCCTCCCATATAGGAGGCTTCTAATTTTCAATTCTCAATTCGACTTGACATCTTTCGAGCAGGTGACACCCTCCGACGAGAGGGCCCATTTGCCGTGGGCGCGGAGCACCTGTTCGATAATGTCGCGCACGCAGCCCTTGCCGCCACCAAACTCCGAGACATAGCGTGCAGCCTTAATGCACTCCCAGGCCGCATCGGCAGGTGCTACGGGGAGGCCCACAGCACGCATACACTCCAAGTCGGGGATGTCGTCGCCCATAAAAATTACATTCTCGCGGTTGAAACCGTGACGAGCTATAATCTCTTCGAGGCAGGCGATTTTGTTGCCCACATCGAGGTGCTGTTCGGTGACACCGAGGTGGCGGAA
Source organism: Tidjanibacter sp. (assembly GCA_017630115.1). Taxonomy (GTDB): domain Bacteria; phylum Bacteroidota; class Bacteroidia; order Bacteroidales; family Rikenellaceae; genus Tidjanibacter. Next base: position 577 of record JAGBVY010000034.1, read on the forward strand.
GCGTTTTTCGAGGGTCTCGCCCCTGCCGCCACTAATGATTATAACCTTGTAGCCCATCTTTACGGCATAGGCCACAGCGTAGCCATCTTTGGCGTTGTACTTACGGATGAAGTCGCCATTAGCTAGTGGAATGATGCCGCCATCGGTGAAGACACCATCGACATCAAATACAAAGGCCTCTACCTTTGCAATATCCTCTTTGAAGTTACCCATTTTTTTAACTTAATTCAAAATTCAAAATTCAAAATTATTTTGACTTAGGTCATTAGACGTTAGACGTTTTGGGAGCACCACCCTAATAAAACGGAGCTTGCTCCGCACCCTAATAAAACGGAGCTTGCTCCGTGCCCTCACAAATTGGAGTTTACTCCGTTGGGTTTTCGACCTGAAAAGCCCATAGCGTTTTGTCAATCTCCACGAAAGCCCATTTCTGGCCTGCCCCCTCCTTCACTCCGAGTGCCTTGCAAATGGCCACAGAGGAGAGTGGAAAGTTGTGGCGTATAAGCTCAATCTTGCCCGAGAGCAATCCTTTGAGTTTGCGGGGCTGGTATGGGAGCGACACCTTTATATTATATATATGACCCATTGTGCAACGAGGTCTTTGGGCCGAAAAACCATAGGGGCCATAGTTGTCGAGCCCCTCCGAGTGGCACCACTCGCCCACAAGCGAGGCTTTGCGTAGGGCCGCATCGGGCACAACGAGGTAGCCATATCTCTCGGGGTCGAATGGCTCTAAGTGGGTGGGGCACTCGGCCTCCTCCTTATCCCCACTGCTAAAGCTACCCTCTCCAATGGCAGTGGCTATCCTCTCTCCGCCCTTCTCGCACCTCGACCAGTAGGCCACTACCTCCTTCACCTCACCCGCGAGCGAGATGACCTCCACGTCGGCCTCGGCTCCAAATATGCGCCTTGCCTCGCTCAGGTCGAAGAGGGGCGAGAGCTTCACGGCAATGTGGTCGGCCTTGGCGCGAAGGGTGGGCAGTAGCTCCACAATGTTGGGCGAGCAATCCTCCATACGGACGAGTTTCTTACCACTAGCGCTACGACGGTCGGGGTCGGCATAGATAAGGTCGGCCCTATCGAGCGAGTTGAGCCACTCCTTAGAGTCGCCACAGACGACCTCCACATTGTTGGCTCCGAGCAGGGCGAGGTTGTGCTTGGCGATGGCCGCCAGTTCGGGGTTTTGCTCAATGGCCACAACCCTCCGAAAGCGCCTCGAAAGGTAGAGTGTATCGACACCCAAACCGCAGGTGAGGTCCACAGCCAGATTGCCCTCAAAACGTTTGTGAGCGGCGCACTCCTCGCTACTCGACTGCTCAAAGGCGAGCGAGGGTATGACGGCACGAGCAGCAAAGTAGGAGGGGAGTTTCTTCTGGGCACGTTGGAGGTATTTCACCTGTGTGGCCACAAGGCGTGCGTTGGCCACTCGCCTATCGAGTGCCACCTCCTGAGCGTTGCGCCCGAGGTTGCGTTCCACCTCTTGGCGAAACTCCTCCGAAAAGACTATTTCGAGCTCGTGTTGTTCCATTGTTTTCTCTCTTTTGTGACCATTGCAGCCACCACCCCTAAGGCCATAAGTGCGTAGCAGAGTGCCACCACGAAGGCGGGCACATCGGCCTCTGTTACAACTTCGGGTAGTTGGGCCGCACGCTCAACCACTTGGTTTTGGAGTGTGGCTGCCCCTCCAATCACCCATTTAGCCACAGGGGCTAAGGCTTCCAGCGGCAAAGATACCCAAATTATTCCACTCATCACAATAATCTGTGCAGTTAGTATCACAATAGGGTTGAGAAATATACCAACCCAACTCACCGTGCCGAAGGTGTAGGCCACCAGAGGGAGGGTGGCTGCCGTAGAGCATAGTGCCACCACAACCGTACCTATGGGCCACCTCAGCCACCTTCGTGGGCTCTTTCCGCCCAGCCACATCGACAGTGGCTCGTAGCCCACCGCAATGCCCACAACGGCCACCACTGAGAGTTGGAAACTTATGTCGTAGAGGTTGTTGGGGTTGGCAAGGAGCATCAGCGTGGCTGCGCCCGAGAGCACTCCTACACTCTGACGTGGAGTGCCATAGGCCAGAGCCAGTTGTGCGGTGTAGAACATCAGGGTGGCCCTTACGACCGAGGGCGAAAGCCCTGTGATAAAGGCGTAGGCAACCATTACTCCTGCCGAGATGAGGTTGCGCCAAAGGTGTCCCCTGCGACCTACCAGCGGCAAGGCCCAGCAGAGCCACCAGACCACCATCGCCACCAAACCGACGTGCAGACCCGATATGGCCAGTAGGTGCGACGAGCCCGCGAGGGAGTAGTTGCGTCGAAGTGAGGGGCTTAGTCCCCCACGATTGCCTAAAAGCATTGCCACAACAACCCCCTCCTCGTCGGCGCTGAGTCCCAAGGTGTGGATGCGCTCAATGAGCCTCTGCTGCACTCGGCGAGAGGCAATGGTGGGAGTCGTTAGGGTGTCGATGGGGTGAAAGTCGTCGGGGTGGGTGATGTAGAGAGTGCCGTAGTAGCCTCGGCGGGCCATAAGTGAGCCATAGCTCCCCTCAGGCAGGGGCGCAATAAATCCGCTAATAGTAGCCCTCTGGCCGAGCGAAAGGGGAATGAGGGTATTGGCACTGATAATGACTTTATATTGTTGTCCATTGCGGTTGAGTGTGCCCTCGGAGCGTTGCCAACGAGAAGTGTGGCTGACAGTTGGGAGGGTGGTCACCACCACACTCTCCTCCACCACGCTCTCCATTTGGGTGCCTGACTGAGGTCTGTGGAGTTGTGCCGAGCAGAGTGCCCAAAGCACAATGGCCACTGCGCCATAGCTCTGGCCGACCCATCGGGGCCTTAGGCTGAGCGAGGCCACACTACACGCCACTGCTGCCAAAGCCACCACCCACCATACGACCACAATCCACTCGGCCAAAAGTATGCCCACCACAACGAGTGGCAATATCTTGACCATTGGAGCTACTTGGGTCATAGTGTGTGTGGAGTGTGATTTATGGGTTTGGTTGGGCTAAGATAGGGTGTTGTTTACTCCCTGTTTCCCCAGTTTTCTCTATCGAGATTGCGGTAGCCAATGGCCTCGGCAATGTGGGCCGAAGAGATTTGCTCCGCCCCTTCGAGGTCGGCAATGGTGCGGGCTACCTTAACTATGCGATTGTAGGCTCGGGCCGAGAGTGCCAAACGTTCCATAGCTCTACTCAGTAGGGCGCTACACTGCTCGTCAAGAGGACAAAACTCTGCCAGCATAGCACTATTCATCATTGCGTTGGTAAAGACCCCGTCGATACCCTCGAAGCGCCTGAGCTGACGCTCACGGGCAGCAATAACCCTCTGGCGTATGGCTTGGCTTGGCTCGGCGGGCTCGGGATTGTTCATCTGGTTGTACTCGACAGGAGTGACCTCAATCTGTATGTCGATGCGATCCATCAGAGGGCCCGATATTTTGCCAATATAGCGTTCTACGGCGTGGCGCGAACAGTTGCACTCTTTGGTGGGGTGGTTGTAGTAGCCACAAGGGCAGGGGTTCATCGAGGCCACCAACATAAAGTTGGCAGGGTAGGCCACCGAGTATTTAGCGCGAGCCACCGTCACAACCTTGTCCTCCAATGGCTGACGCATAACCTCCAATATGGAACGGCCAAACTCTGGCAGCTCGTCGAGAAACAATATGCCGTTGTGGGCCAACGAAATCTCACCCGGCTGAGGGTTGCTACCTCCGCCAACCATAGCCACAGCCGAGGCTAGGTGGTGGGGCGAACGGAAGGGACGCTGTGTGAGAAGTCCCTTTTCGCTGCCGAGCTTGCCTGCAACGGAGTGTATCTTGGTGGTTTCGAGAGCCTCTTCGAGCGAGAGTGGGGGCATAATGGTGGGCATACGGCGTGCGAGCATAGTCTTACCCGAGCCGGGTGCGCCAATCATCACGATGTTGTGACCGCCTGCCGCCGCCACTTCAAGTGCCCTCTTGACATACTCCTGACCCTTGACATCGGCAAAGTCCTCGCCATAGCGGTTGGCCTTTTGGTTGAAGAGCTCTTGGGTGGCCACTCGGCGTGGAGCAATCGGGGTGGTGCCTGCAATGAAATCGACAGCCTCGCGCAGCGTTGCTACGCCCACAACATCCAATCCCTCCACTACGGCAGCCTCGTCGGCATTGGCCACAGGAACAATCATACCCTTGAATCCTTTGCCCAGAGCCTCAATAGCCATAGGCAGTGCGCCACGAATAGGTTTGATGCTTCCGTCAAGCGACAACTCGCCGGCAATAATCCACCCTGCAAGCTCATCGGAAGGAATCTGCTCGGTGGCAGCAAGTATGGCAATAGCTATGGGGAGGTCGAGAGCCGAGCCCTCCTTTTTCAGGTCGGCGGGGGCGAGATTGACCACAGTCTTTTTGCCCACCATCCTCAGTCCGGAGTTCTCAAAGGCCGAGCGTATGCGTTCTTGGCTCTCCTTGACGGCGTTGTCGGGCAGTCCCACAAGGAACATACCTATACCGGGCGAAACATTCACTTCCACCTCCACCGTCAGGGCGTTGATACCCACCACAGCACTACTATATACTCTCGTAAACATCTCGCCAGCTCTCAATTTTGAATTTTAATCCTCCTGCGGAGTCTTTTAATTGCTCTCGCTCGGCAAAGTCCACCAGTGGCCTCTGCTCTCGCTTACTCGCAATTTTGAATTTTGAATTAGAACGGTTCGGGGGTTTCGTTGGTGGGCATTGCTGCACCACGAGCCTTAGTGCCGTCGGAGGCCGTAGGGCTGGGTGGGGTATCCCACTCCTCTCTTGCACTACCCCAATTATCGCCTCCGCCTACGGGAAAACCTCCCGAGAAGCCTCCGCCCTCGCCACCGCTACCATCAATAGCGCTGGCAAACTCACGCGAAGGAGTCTCGCCACTGGCTGCGGCAGGTGTGCCCAGCGGGTCGTAGTCGGTAAACTGAGCGAAGTCGTTGAGGAACTTCATATTGATTGTATCCACAGCGCCATTACGGTGCTTGGCAACGATAATCTCGGCCAAATTCTTGGTGGGGGTGCCATCCTCCAACTGCGTCAGACCATAGTACTCAGGGCGGTGGATGAATGCTACAATATCGGCATCCTGCTCAATAGCACCACTCTCGCGGAGGTTGGAAAGTTGAGGACGTTTGTTGCCACCCTGCGACTCCACCGAACGGTTGAGCTGCGAGAGGGCAATTATAGGAATGTTGAGCTCTTTGGCAATGGCTTTCAGCGTGCGCGAGATGTAGGCCACCTCCTGCTCACGATTGCCTCTGGTTTCCTGAGGGCCAGTCATAAGTTGGAGATAGTCGATGATGATAAGCTCAATCTTGTGCTGCGTTTTGAGCTTACGCACCTTCGAGCGGAACTCTGTTACAGGTAGTGCAGGCGTATCGTCAATAAACAAGGGGGCGTCGTAGAGCGGTTTGACCGACTTCTCCAAGTGATTCCACTGCTCGGGGGTGATGCGTCCCGAGCGGACATCGTTGGAACGCAACTGCGACTCGGCCACCACCAAACGCATCATCAGCTGCGTGGCGCTCATCTCCAACGAGAAGAATGCCACAGGGCGCTGCTCCTCGACGGCAATGTTGCGAGCCATAGAGAGCACAAAGGCGGTCTTACCCATCGAAGGACGGGCCGCAATGATGATAAGGTCGGAGGGTTGCCAGCCGAGGGTGAGTTTGTCCAAATCGCGGAAACCAGTGGGGACACCGTTGAGCTTGCCGCCATTTTTCATAGCCTCCTCAATAAGGTGAATGGTGGCACTCATAATCGAGCGCGACGACTGCACCTCCTTGGTGATGTGGCCCTCGGCAACCTTATAGATGCCCTGCTCGGCAAAGTTTATCAGCTCGGCCACATCCGACGACTCGTCGAAGGAGCGTTGGAGAATCTCGTCGGAGGTGCGGATAAGTTCCCTCTGGACATATTTCTGAGCCACGATGGTGGCGTGGTATTCGAGGTTGGCAGCCGAGGCAACCTTCTGTGTGAGGCGTGCCAAGAAGGGGGCGCCACCGATGGTTTTCAGCTGGCCCGTCTGTTTAAGCTTCTCGGTTACGGTCAGAAGGTCGATGGGTTTGAGCTCCTGAGCGAGTTGCTCGATAGCTTTATAGATTATGCGGTGGGTTTCGCTATAAAACGAGTCGGCACTCAGAAACTCCTGAGTGGTGATTATGCCATCTCTTTCGAGCATAAGTGCGCCCAAGACGGCCTCTTCGAGGTCGAGTGCGTGGGGCAGAACTCTGCCTTGAATTTCGGTTACGGCCTTGAAAGCCTCTTCGTTTTTGCGTCCTTTATATCGTGTTTCGTTTGCCATAGTGGTGGTTTATCTCTTTTTCTTCACTCCAAAGGTACTCTTTTTGCCTCGGTTTACAACTTTTTTCTCGCGAAAGAAATAACTTTTTTGCTGACACTTCTCCTCGCGGCTGTTAGCAACATAGACCTTCGTGCCTGTGTAGGGGTCTTCGCCGGTGTAGAACATCACCGAGGAGAGCGTCATAGGGGTGGGAGTGAGGTCTTGCACTTGGTCGGTCATAAGTCTTAGGGCCCTAACCTTTGTTGATAACTTTTTCATATCCTCCTCGGTGCAGCCCGGGTGGGAGGAGATAAAGTAGGGTATGAGCTGATACCTTAGGCCATTCTCCTTGCATACTTTCTGGAAGAAGGAGTGTAGCTTCTCAAACTCCTCAAAGGGGGGCTTACGCATAAGCCTCAAAACGTGTGATTCGGTGTGCTCGGGGGCTACTTTCAGTCGGCCCGATGTGTGGTGCAAAATCACCTCACGCATATAGCGGCCTCCGTCGTCGGGTATGTCGTAGCGGATACCACTGCCAATGAAGGCTCGCTTTATGCCACCCACAGCGCGCACCTTGCGGTAGAGTTCCAAGAGGGGTGTGAGGTCGCGGTTGAGGTTGGGGCAGGGGCGAGGCGTCAGGCACGAGGGGCGCACACAGCGTTTGCACAGCTCCTTGTTCTTGCCCCCAAGAGCATACATATCGGCCGAAGGACCGCCCACATCGGAGAGGTAGCCCTTGAAGTCGGCGAGGCACTTTATCTTCTCAATCTCGGCCAAGATGCTACGCTCACTACGCGAGGTTACAAACTTACCCTGATGGGCCGAGATGGTGCAGAACGAGCAGCCACCAAAGCAACCACGATGGATATTGACCGAATGTTTAATCATCTCATAGGCGGGTATGGTCTTGCCCTTGTAGCGGGGGTGGGGCAGGCGGGTGTAGGGTAAATCGAAGCTGTGGTCGAGCTGCTCGGTGGTCATCTGCTCATAGGGAGGGTTGATTACAACATACCGTCCCTCGGTGGGCTCAACGATGATGCGGTTTTGCTCCATACGGTTGCTCTCAACCTCCATCCTCGTGAAGTTCTCGCCAAAGGCACGTTTGTTTTTAAGACACTCCTCATAGGGATGCATCCAGAGTAGTTGCTCCTCGGGCAACCTGTCGACCCACTCCTTGTCGGCTACATAAGCTACCTGAGGTAGCTTGCGTAGTAGCTTGGCATTGAATCCGTTGCGTAGTGCTTTGGCTACCTCTATAATGCTCCTGTCGCCCATACCATACATCAGCAAATCGGCACCGCTCTCCACCAAAACCGAGGGTCTGAGCGAGTCGCTCCAATAGTCGTAGTGGGTGAGCCTGCGGAGCGAAGCCTCAATACCACCAATGATTACGGGCGTATGTGGATAGAGCTCTTTGAGGATGCGTGTATAGGTCCTGACGGCGTAGTCGGGGCGGAAACCAAAAGCCCCATCGGGGGTATAGGCGTCGTCGTGGCGCAGGCGCTTGGCGGCGGTGTAGTGATTGACCATAGAGTCCATCGAGCCTGCCGAAACACCAAAAAATAGACGGGGCGCACCCAACTTGCGGAAGTCCCTCAAATCGTCCCTCCAATTGGGCTGAGGAACAATGGCCACACGGTAGCCTTCGGCCTCCAACAGACGACCTATGACGGCCACACCAAACGAGGGGTGGTCGATGTAGGCATCGCCCGAAAAGAGGATTACATCAATGTAGTCCCAGCCAAGGGCCTCGACCTCTTTCACCGAAGTAGGTAGGAAACGTGACATTCAAGTGGAAAGTTGAAAATTGAAAGTTGAAAATTCTGAGGGAGCAGTATTACTCTTGCTTTTGTGTCTTGGGTTGTTAGATGTTTGACCGCTCTTTTGGGACAAAGAGCAGCGAACTGTCGCCATAGGAGAGGAAGCGGAAGCCGTTGTCCATAGCATAGCTATAAATCTCTCTCCAACTCTCGCCCACAATGGCTGAGATGAGCAGCAGCAGGGTGCTTTGGGGTTGGTGGAAATTGGTCACAAGGCCGTCGATAATCCTAAAACGATAGTGGGGAGTAATCATAATTTGGGTGGCAGCCGAAAGGCTCTCTACACCCTCTTGTTCCATCCAACCGGCCAGCGCCTCCAAAAGTTCGCCTCCCGTCACCTCTTCGGCAATCTCATATATCTCCCACTGACCAACAGCTCTATCGGCCTCGGGCGAACCACTCTTGATGACCCTCTGGCCGAGCGCCGAGAGCGACTCGATGGTGCGGGTGCTGGTTGTGCCCACCGAGATGATATGGCCGAGGTTGCGGATGAGGTTGCGGAGGGTGGTCAGGGTGATGACAAAATGCTCGGTGTGCATAGTGTGGCGGGTGGCGTCCTGCTCCTTGACAGGCAAGAATGTGCCTGCGCCAACGTGGAGCGTCACCTCCTCGGTGGAGAATCCCTCGCTCAGGAGCTTCTCTATGAGCTGAGGAGTGAAATGCAGACCTGCTGTGGGAGCAGCCACCGACCCCTCAATGCGCGAATAGACAGTCTGGTAGCGGGTGTTGTCAATCTCCTGACTCTCACGATTCAGGTAGGGAGGGATGGGGATGCGACCCAAATGCTCAATAATCTCACCAAAGGTGGCGTCGGCATCCCAGCGGAATGTCACAACGTGCGATTTGTCTATCTGTTCGCCTCTGGTGGCCTCCAAAAGGCAGGTACGGCCGTTCATCTCAAACCTGATTTCCAGCGCCCCGCTCTTCCACTTCTTCAATCCGCCCACCAAACAACGCCATTGACATTCGCCCCTAACGGAAAAGGCGTTTTCGTAGTCGGCCGGGGCGTGGGGCTCCAAGCAGAAAACCTCCACCCTCGCACCGCTGGGCTTGTGCATAATGAGCCTCGCGCGAAAAACACGAGTGTTGTTAAATACAAGCAACGCCCCTGCGGGCAACTCCTCGGCAAGGTTGTAGAAGTGGCGCTGACTAATTTGGCCACTGCGCCAAACCAGCAGGTTGGAGTGGTCGCGCTCGTCGAGCGGATATTTGGCAATGCGCTCATCGGGCAACTCGTAGTTGTAGTCCTCTATGTTGATTGAGAAATTCATCGAAACAAATCTATGTGACCCCTTGTGAGGGCCACAACGTGGCAGTGTGTGTAAAAACTGAAAAAAAGGATATTCGGCGTGGCGTGTAAGCCGAGTTCTGTACCGCTGGGCCCACTTCGGAGCGGTTGCACGCAACCCTTCCTCGGCGGAGCGGCCTTCGTCATTAATCTATACACTATGCTCACGCATAGGTTAAAGCACTCTACCCCTCGACATCGGGCGAGCAACCCTACATACTGTCGATATACTTGAGCTTGCAACCCGTCGGTAGTACTGTCCCCAATGTATTGCTACACGGGCGGTGGGCTCTTACCCCGCCTTTTCACCCTTACTCCACCGAGGTGGGGCGGTTATTTTCTGTTACCTTCAACCTTGCCGTTGCCGACAACTTTCCGTTAGAAAGCACGGTGCTCTGCGTTGCTCGGACTTTCCTCTCCCTCCCTAAAAGGGAGGCAGCGACGAAACCCCCACGCCAAATATCGCCACAAAGATATATATTTTTTGTCTAACGACAAAGGTTATATTAACGTCTGCCGTCTACCGTCTACCGTCTACCGTCTACCGTCTAACGTCAACTAGCCTTAAAGGCATTAAGGGCATTAGGGGCCTTAGGGGCATATAGGCCCTAACTTCCCTAACCTCTCAAAAATATACTCTCAACTTTTTAATTTCCCTTGCCACTTTCTGTCCACGCTCAGCCAATAATCCCGGCCTTCGGGGGTGGCGGACCAGTCGAAGGCGTGGGCGAAGATGAACTCCGTCTCCCCCGCCTCCCACAGAGCTGCATCTGGTGTGTTTTCATATTGCTATTTTGTCAAGTAGTCAATGGTTTTATGAAAAAAAACTATAATTTTGTAGAAGGTAGCAATAAACTCAAAAGATTAATAATTATGGATATGAATTGGAAGAAAGAGGTCTATAAAATCCTCAAAGACAACGAAAAGTTATTGGACGAAAGACATAGAGGTTTTGTTGATCTCATCAACACACCTCTGAGGTTTAACCTTTCAAAGCCAAAAGAGGTTGGTAAGCCTAGCGATTCCAATAGCGGCGAAACCAAGTGGCAACGAGAATTGTATGACAGTGAGCCTACAAGAGTCTTATGGTATGATATTGAACTCCCCATTGGGCAAAAACAAAGCCCCAAATCACGTTGGATCAGCACGCGAGTAGATATGATTGGCGAATTGGATGGTCGCCCTATTATCTGTGAATTAAAAAAATGCAACAAGAAAGAGGACCCATTAGATGCACTCATACAGTTGTTGGCATATTACAGTATGATTAAGCAAAATGCCAAACTTTTGGACAGTAGGAACATTCATCATACCAATGCACGCAATAGGGAGTTTAGGTGGGTTGATATTGCTAAAAACAACCCGATACTAATGCTTCGGGCAGATGAGGAAGGATATTGGAGCTATTGGGAAAAGAGTTTCACCGAGCCAAGAAAAAAAGCCTTCAATGCTATGATGGATGCGTGCAAAAGGAGTGGCGTGGAGATACAGATTTGGAATAAGAGAGGACTTCGCAAATAGACCATTTGCAAATCCCCATAAAATGCAGAGCCTATGCCTCAATGGTATAGGCTCTGCATTTCAATATAGGGGTATCTATATCTTTATTCCACGCAGGGAATCCTCTGTGGAAATTATTTTGGCTTTAAGGTCGTCGGGCAGGTCTAGGGAGTGGAAATCACTTGAAGCCTCCTTGTGGATAGGGATAATGGCAGAACGAGGATTGAGAGTCCTACACACCAACTCAATGGCTTGTGGCGATGCGTGCCCCGAAGTGTGGATATACTCCACCTTGCACCCAAACGAATCAACAAATTCCCTGAGGGTAGGTTGCTCGTCGAGGTAGCCGTGGTACTGCGAGTAGATGCATAGCGTTTCGTTGAGGTCGATGTGTTCCTTCAAGAAGTTTATCCACTTGCGGAAAGTGCTATTATTGCGAACAATCATCGTGAAACCATTTTTGAACATCTGTCGGTGCAGCGACTCGCTTTTGAGCGACATTTGCCGTGCATTTTTGATTATATAGAGCGGTGAGCATTTGCCCGAATGGGTGGTAAGTGTGTCGAGCTGTTGCTTTTGGTATGTGTCGCACACAAAAGGTCGCCCACGAAACTCCTGAGTGGCCTTGTGTAGCCCTGCAAGGCGGTCGAAGTTGGTCGAGGAACAGACCACAAAGATATTCTTATAGAGCTTCATCTGCTCTTTCATCTCCTGCATAATTTGTTGCTCGGTATGGGTGGCACTCGATGAGCGAGAGAGCATTGTGCCCTCAATAATCAACACATCAACACAGACAATGCTCTCTATTGTTGGGAGTAGCTCTGGGCCAATAAAACCGTGGTCGCGGAAGTCGCCAGTGTGCAAAATGCGCTTGCCGTCACACTCAACAAGGAGCATATAGGAGTCGCCTGCCGAGTGGCTGACAAGGTAGGGAGTAAGTTTAATGTCGCCAATGTAGAACGCCTGCTCTTGGGCATAAGTGCAAAACCCATCCACACGCAAGAGTGCTTGGGATAGTTCGTCTGCTCGTTGTGTACGACCTGCTCGTTGAGCCGTGCGCAGTTGTTCCTTTAAGGTGTTTTGCATTACCTCACGCCCCATAGCCCCCATGTATTGGGGGATGTCTTCGGGAATGTGGGCAAAAAAGCCTGCGTGGTCGCCGTGATTGTGGGTGTACACAACGGCAGAAACACCCTCCAAAAGTGTGGAGAGTGTTGTGGGGGTGTCGTACTTGTCGGGCTCATCATTCTCGCTGGGGAGGTTGTGCCCCAAGTCAATGAATATCTTATTCCCACTCTCGGAACATATCTCCGTTATGCAACCACCAATTTGGTCGGCCCCCCTATGTATGGTAATCTTCATAATACGGGGACTTCTACTATTAGCGCAATTTTGTCTTGATCCTCGAACTGCTCTTTGGTGATGGGATTTGCAAAATACTCCATTTCGCCCAGCCGTATGTGGTGGCATTGCAGGCGCAAATACTCGTGGTTGCAACGCCCAATAGCCCAGTGATTACCCCTAAAAGCGATGTGTGCAATTCGTTTGTTGTAGTTATCGAAAAGCACAAAGTAGAGCGACTCGTCGTGGGAAATGATACCACCCTCTTCGGGAGTGATTGTAACCTGTTTGTGTGTCAACTGAGGCTCAGTTAGGTGTGTTATTACCTCAATAAAAATGTCCCTTGTCGTTTTCATTATCATCTAATTATTTTCTGTATATAAGTTCATTCCACTTTTGGTCTATCGCACGCCAGAAATTGCTCCCCTCAGGGGTGGCGGACCAGTCGAAGGCGTGGGCGAAGAGATACTCCGCCTCCCCCGCCTCCCACAGAGCTGCATCGAGGGCGGTGTGGCCGTTGTGGAGCAGAAATGCAAGGTCGAATTGAGCCTCACACTCTTCCTCGCGCAGAAATGAGCGAAACTGCTGGTAGCTATCGGCTCTCAATCCCATAGGATTTGCTCTTGGATGTGGTTGGCAAAGTCGTCGTCGAGGGGGTTGTAGCGTTTGTGGCAGACGGGGCAATAGAATGGTGCACGCTCATCCACAGCTACCTCGCCACACCCCACGCAGGCATAGATTAGACCCACGCCCACCTGATGTTCAAACTGAGCACCGCAGCGCTCACACTCTATTCGGTAGATTACTCCCATATCTGCCCCTCCTACTTCTCGCAAATGGCCACTACGGGCAGTATGGTTATGTTGCTGCTGTCGTACATAGATGGCTCTTTGTAGATGCCCACTTGACGAGCCTTTTTGCCCTTGGGTACGCTGATTATCTGGTCGTTGTAGTAGTAGCTACCCTCCTCGGCCATAAATACCACCCTCATACCAACGAATAGCGAAAAGTCGCTGTCGAATTCGTACTTGTCGCTAATGTCGCCGTGGGCAATGGCGTGGCCCTCGGGTGTGACTTGGTGTACTTGAAAGCGTCGGATGTTTATCAACTCGCCCGGCTCGTCGAAGAGTGTGAAGTTGGCCAATGGGTCGGGTGGGGAAGGTGGAGTTTGCGATGCTTCGTATTCGGCCCAGAGGGAGAGTCCGCCCACGCCTACAAATACGCCAAAGAGGAAGATAAGAAAGTTTTTCATAATGGTTAATTTGTTGATTGATAGTTTGTTGTTGTTTTCTTTTGTGTGTGCAGATGATTCCTAATCCCAATCATCTACAAAGCCGCATAGCCATACAAAAAGTAGCCATCGCCAAAAATTGTTTTGCCTGTTCATAGTGAAAAAAAGTTTGCTGTTGTAGGTTACAAAAAAAGTCCCGACAACACTCTCTCTAAATGTTGTCGGGACAAAGGTACGGGGCGGTTTTGACAATTACTGTCAATGGCTGTTTTGCGGCATTTTTTTGTTGATGCGCTCCACGAGAGAGGCGATGTACTCCTCGAACTCGGGCGTTAGGATGCGGATGTCGTGCATAAGACCGAGCGTGAAGCGACCGATGCCCACATAGTCGCAGACCATCGTATCCAA
>JAGBVY010000035.1 GCA_017630115.1 Tidjanibacter sp.
CATAATCAGTATTTTAAGTTGGGGGGTTTGGGATACCGTGAGGTATCCCAAACTTTTTTCTTTTATTCGTATATTGGGCGATTATTGCGTTGCACTCAATTTTTGATTGCTCATTTGCCAAAGCAAACTCCGCATCAAAACTTTTCGTGCGCCTTATTCTCGCCTCAATCTACGAATAAAACACGGTGGACTCACTCCCTTGCTTTGCACAAAATTTTCTCAACACTCTGCATTTTTTCCTTATGACAATATTGGGCGATTATTGCGTTGCACCCTTATGGGCGTGGGTATTAAAAAAGATACCCGTGAACAATAGGGTGGGCAAGAGAAACAGGAGTGGCAGGCGTAACAGGAAAAACAGGGGAAACAAGAATCCTATTTTCCCTGTTTTTCTTGTCTTTCCTTTCGGGCGCCTTGCGCCCGCTGACGGTTAACCGTCTAAAAACAAGAGGCTCACCGCATTGGGTGAGCCTCTTGGCTTTTTTTCTACTCTTCAACGAGTTTAATCTTCAAATCCACAAGTTGTGCGGGGTCGATGGCGGTAGGCGAGTCTACCATAACATCGCGGCCCTGATTGTTCTTGGGGAAGGCAATGTAGTCGCGGATGGACTCCGAGCCACCAAAGAGCGAGCAGAACCTATCGAAACCAAAGGCGATACCTGCGTGAGGAGGTGCACCAAACTTAAAGGCGTTCATCAGGAAGCCAAACTGAGCCTCAGCCTGCTCGGGAGTGAAGCCCAAGAGGCGGAACATCTTTTGCTGCAACTCGCTGTCGAAGATACGCACCGAGCCGCCACCCACCTCAACGCCGTTGCACACGAAGTCGTAGGCGTTGGCACGCACACGTCCGGGGTCGCTCTCCATCCACTCAACATCCTCAGGCTTAGGCGAGGTGAAGGGGTGGTGCATAGCGTAGAAACGTTGGGTCTCGTCGTCCCACTCCAATAGGGGGAAATCAACCACCCAGAGGGGGGCAAACTTCTTGGGATCGCGCAATCCGAGGCGGTCGCCCATTTCCAGACGCAGCACATTAAGAGCCGAGAGAGTATGTTTCCTATCGCCGGCAAGGATAAGCACGAGGTCGCCAACCTTAGCACCGCACTTGGCCACCAAAGCCTGCAACTCCTCCGAGGTGTAGAACTTGTCGATGCTCGACTTTACGCCACTCTCCTCAACGCGAATCCACACCAGACCCTTGGCTCCCACCTGAGGACGCTTAACAAAGTCGGTGAGTTGGTCTATCTGCTTACGGGTGTAGCTTGCACAGCCCTCAGCCACAATTGCACCCACATACTCAGCCGAGTCGAACACTACGAAATCTTTACCCTTGACGTCGGCAGTGATGTCGTTGAACTCCATACCAAAACGGATATCTGGTTTGTCGGAGCCATACTTAGCCATAGCCTCGTGCCACGACATACGGGGGAAGGAATAGTCAATCTCAACACCCAGCACCTCCTTAAAGAGGGTCTTGGCAAATCGCTCAAAGATGTTCAGTACATCCTCCTGCTCAACAAACGACATCTCGCAGTCGATCTGGGTAAACTCAGGCTGACGGTCGGCCCTGAGATCCTCGTCGCGGAAGCAACGTACAATCTGGAAGTAGCGGTCGTAGCCTGCCACCATCAGCAACTGCTTGAAGGTCTGGGGCGACTGGGGAAGAGCATAAAACTTGCCAGGGTTGAGCCTCGAAGGCACAAGGAAGTCACGAGCGCCCTCGGGGGTGGAGTTAATCATATAGGGGGTCTCAATCTCCATAAAATTCTCGCCCGAGAGGAAGTTGCGTGTCACCTGAGCCATACGGTGACGGAGCATAAGCGCATTTTTCAGCGGGCCACGCCTCAGGTCGAGGTAGCGATAGCGCATCCTCAGGTCGTCGCCACCGTCGGTGTTGTCCTCAATAGTGAAGGGAGGAGTCTCGGCAGCGTTGAGAATACGAAGAGTCGAAACAGCAATCTCGATGTCGCCAGTGGGGATTTTGCTATTTTTGCTCGAACGTTCGAGCACCTTACCACTTGCTTGGATGACATACTCACGTCCGAGCTGCGAGGCAATCTCCTTAACTTGGTCGGAGCAGCTATCATCAACTACCAACTGAGTGATGCCGTAGCGGTCCCTGAGGTCGATAAAAGTCATACCACCGAGGTTGCGTACACGCTGTACCCATCCTGCGAGGGTTACCTCCTCGGCGAGATTTTGTAGGCGAAGTTCGCCACAAGTGTGTGTTCTGTACATAGAGTCTATTTATTGTGTTATTATTTTTTGTATCTTTGTGGTGTATCACACGAAAAATCCTTCAAAGGTACAAAAAAGATGGAAACGGACTACAACATAGAGCATTTTTTTATGCAAAGAGCCATTGCTGAGGCCAAAGTAGCCGCCAGCGAAGGCGAAATACCTATTGGTGCGGTGGTTGTTTGTGGCCAGAGGATTGTCGGCAAGGGCCACAACCGAGTGGAGGCTCTGGGCGACGCCACTGCTCACGCCGAGATGTTGGCCCTGACGGCTGCAATGAACGCACTAGGGAGCAAGTATTTGCCCGAGTGCACACTCTACGTCACCGTTGAGCCTTGCATAATGTGCGCCGGCGCTATTGCGTGGAGTCAGATAGGGCGCTTGGTCTATGGCGCAGCCGAGCCAAAAAAAGGCTTTACAACTGTTCAGGGTCAGATTCTTCACCCCAAAACCGAGGTCAAGGCAGGCGTTATGGAACAGGAATGCAGAGTACTTATGGAGGATTTTTTCAAAAAACTCAGAAAGTAAATTTGTTTTCCACAGAGTAATTTATACTTTTGTAGGCTGAAAGGACAATTTATTGGTCATCTAAGACGTTATAGATTTGACATCGAACAATAAAACTAACACAATAAACGAATAAAAGAATGAAAATCAAATCGCTTATCGTAGCTCTTGCTGCACTTTTGGTAGGTAACTTTACCACCTACGCTCAGGATCTCAACGAGGTTAAAAAAATGTTCAACGATGCTGCCGCCACCCTCAAAGCTAAAAACTATGCTGAGGCTCTGACAATGCTCGAAAAGACGGTAGATGCCGCTTTCAACGTTGATGCAATGGACATTGCCGAGAAAGCTCAGCGATATATTCCCCAGTGCTATCTTATGCTGGGTAGCCAGTCGGGTAAAGCCGGCAACTTGAACGAGGCCCTCGATTACTTCAAAAAAGCCAACGAGACCGCGTTGCTCTACAACGCAAGTGGTACTGCGCGCAAAGCAAAAGATGCTATCTCGGGCACTTACAAAACCCTCGGCGCAGGCTCCTACAACAATGGTGACTACGCTACCGCAGCCAGCTTTTTCAGCCAAGGCTACGAGGCAAACCCTCAGGATACTGACCTTGCTCTCTACTTGGCAAACAGCTACTGCCAGTTGAAAGACTTTGACAATGGCGTTCAGGTTTACACCAACATCATCACTCTGGGTCAGAGCAACAGCCGTTTTGCTGAGCACGCTGCAAAAGCCAAAGAGGAGCTCACCAACCACCTCCTCGTAAAAGCTCAGGAGGAGAACTTGGCAGGCAACAAAGAGGCCGCTTACGCAACTCTCGAAACCCTCATCAATGCCGATCCTATGAACACCGGCAACCAGATGTATCGCTTGCAGTTGGCAGGTAGCCACGAGGATTGGGACAACATCATCGCTTGGGGCGAGATGGCAGCAGCATTTATGGCTACTCCCGAGGAGCAGAGCGAGGTTTACTACCTTATGGCAGTTGCTAACGACAGCAAAAACAACAACCAAGTGGCTGTTGATACCTACAAAATGGTTGTAGCTGGCGACAAAGTGGAGGCTGCTAAAAAACGTATTGCCGAGTTGGAGGCCTTCATCAAAGCTGAGAAAGAGGCTAACAAATAAATCGACAGATAGGGCAACCTTACCCTATGAATTAGATTCGGTATAATCTGTGGGGCATTCACTTCGGGTGAGTGCCCCACCCTTTTACTCATACCCCAAACAATGAAACACCTACTTCAACTTACACTTGCAGTAATCATTGCACTTGGAGCCACAATGCCAATCCAAGCGCAAGAGAGCGCCGACAAACCCGCCAGAGTCGATGCGCTGAAAATAACTTTCCTATCGTGGGCTACTGGTAGCAGCAAGCTCTCGTGGGAACACGCCCTACCCTCGCTTGGCCAAACCACCGAGCTCTGTGTAGGCTTGATTGGCGCAGGCAACGACAAGTATGACAACGACCCTCGCGGACTAACGCTTCGCTATGGACACAAATTTTTCGTCGGCAGCTACGACCCTGCTCGCCCCTTCGACGGATTTTACCTCCGACCCGAGGCTATCTACTCGCGCTTCAACTACACCCACACTCTCCCCGGCACTCGCACCCTCGCCCAAATGGGCTCACTCATTGCTACGGTTGGCTATCAGCGCACTTGGGGTCGCTTTGTGGCCGACGTGTGGGTGGGTGGTGGCTACGCCTTTGGCACACCGGCCGAGACAGGCTACCACCACGGTTTTCAACTCCTCGACCACCTCGGCCTGCACAACGACAATGTGGCTCTGAGTTTCAGCATCAGAGTTGGTTGGTGCTTTTAATTGAGAGTTGAAAGGGAGATTAGGGCCTATTTTCTGGGTTCTCTGGGTTCTCTGGGTTCTCTGGGTTCTCTGGGTTCTCTGGGTTCTCTGGGTTCTCTAGGTTAACTGAGACTTCCCAGTCCTCCCAGTTCTCCCAGTCCTCCCAGTTCTCCCAGCAGTCAGCGGTTGACGGTTGACGGTAGGCGGTAGACACAAAGAAGGAAAGAGTGCGATTTGTGGAGGGATTTTTGTGCCAAACAAGAAGGTGGCTCCGCAGTTTACTCTCGTAAATGAGGAAGCCACCTATCGCAGGTTGGTGCAAAAAGCACCCACAAGGCACAGCCGACCGCAAGGCGCGCTCGAAAGCCTACAAGGCACAGCCGAAAAAAAGGAGGTGACCCGATGGGCCACCTCCAAAAAATATCACATCAAAGCGATTGATTACAACATAGGAGCAATTGCGCCACCTTCGCCTTCACCTTCGCCTTCGCCATCCTCAGCCTCAACGCCGGTTACACCGGGAATCTCGAGCTTCATAGTCTCGTAGTAGGTGTCACCTGCGGGGTTGCTCCAAGTTACATAGAGCCACGAAGTGGGGTGTACATAGCTATTAAAGTTGAATGTGGTCTGCTCGGTACAAGCCCTAGGATAGTAGTAGCTGGTGCCTACGTTGGTAATGAGGTACTGAGCCAAAGTCCAAGCGGTATTGTAGGTAGTCTCATACTCCTCATCCATAATGAAGCTAATAACGGTAGTACCCTCAGCAGGAGTGATGGTGTAATTAACATCGTACATATTCGCAAAGTCGGGATCAGCCTCAACCGAGTCAATGGTCACAGTAGGTTTGTAAGTCTCGTAACCCTCATCCTCAGCGCGAACGAACTCAACGTTAACCTCGGGAGTATAGTCCTTACCAGCACCCATAGTCCAGTTACCCTCAGCATCCTGAGCGATGATCACAAAGTGATACTCGCTACCGGGATAGAGGTTCTTAATGTGGATATAACCATTCTCATCCAACTCGCTAGGATCAACGAATACGGGACCGTACCACTTGCTGGGAACAGTTGCGATATAAACCGAAGCGCTCTCAACAGTACCACCGTAGGTCATATTCCAAGTGTTCTCGTTGTTTACGTTACCATAACGATACTGAACGATATCGCTGGTGTTGCCAGTAACGCTTACTTTAACCCAAGCCTCGTCACCCATAGTGCTAAACTTGAAGTCGTCGATGCTGATAGTCATAGTCTCGCTGAACTGGAATGTTTTGCTCGAGAACTTACCATAGGTAACTTTGCCATATTTACCACTTGCGTCAACCGAGTAAGCAGCCAAGTAGCGTACCTGACCTGCGCTCAAACCGCTGGTAGTAGCCTCAAACTCCTCGGAAATCTTGATAGCACCATTGGTAGCCAAGCTCTCGCGGATAACCTCCTCGTCACCCTCGAATGCCTCAAAGGTAGCCTCATTGTAGAACGAGTAGTAGGTAAGTTTAGCACCGGGAGCGCTAATATTAACCCTGATGCGGTCGTAATCGCACTCACCCTCGGTCAAAACGGGAGCTACCGAACCACCTGCCACAACATCAGTAGTCTGGAATACAAATACCTTAGCATTCTCTTTCAAAGTCTCACCATCGATGATAGGAACAATAACGAGAGTGTAGGAAGTACCGGGAAGGCCAATAGTCTTCTCGCTCCAACCATTATCAACAAAGGTGAAGTCGAAGAGCGAACCCTCAAATTTCTCAAGAGTACCAGCGTCACCGAAGGGATCACCCCACTCAGCGCACATATCCCACTCATCTTCCCAGCTGTATTTCGACTCGCTGAAATAGAAGCGGTAGCCCTCGTAGCCAGCGATATTCACTTTAATCTGAACATCGAAAGGAGTAGCCGATACCATATCAACATTCAAAGCCGAGTTTACATACTCATAGAGAACGATGTCGTCGGGGTTGATCTCTGCACTCATACCGCTCGATACAAAAGGAGCAGCAAAGATAGTGTAAGCACCACCTACCTCATAAGCAATAGGCTCGCCACTGAAAGAGTCGGTGAAGAAGCCTTCGAGTGCAAATGCTTGTTTACCAGAATCGTAAACATTATCGTAGCCGTAAGGATAGTTACCGTTGTAACCCATAGCCAACTCAGCAGCCAAAGTTGCAGGAGTGTACTCGCCCTTAGGATAGATACCTACAATAAAAGGCTGAACATCCTCTACATAGTCGCCATACCAGTTCTCAAACCAGTAGGTAGCCTGGTTGTCGAAGATAACAGCAGGAGCAACCTCGTAGATAGGATTCCAATCATCATCCCAACCGGTCATTACCTCTGCCTCGCCCAAGCTGATATAAATACCTTTGTCAACCGAAACGGAGAGTTTGCCAATGACAGCTTTGTTCTCGCCAGTTACGCCCAACATCTTGATAGTACCAGCCTTAGCTACATTGCCAGCGTCGATAGCATCCTGTGCAGGAGCGGTAACGCTCAATACGTTGCCATTGAGTTCAACCTCCCAACCTGCGGGGGTAGTAAGAATAGTAACGTCAGCAATCGAAACGAGTTTCATCTTAACATCCAAAGTCTCGGCAGCGCTCATAAACACTTTGTTGCCGGGAACGTCGAACTGGAACTCCTCGGGAAGGGTTACAGTGAACTCCTCGCCACCGTTCAAAACGAAGGTCAAGCTGTTCTCAGTAACGTTAACGCTCTGGAACAAACCAGTATCGCCGCCACCCATCTGGTGCCAAGTCAAACCACCGTCAAACGATACCTCGGTGTAACCGTCGGCATTGGTACGAACCTGAGGCTCAGCGTGGCACTCGGGAATCTCGATCTCGGGGATAACAGTTGCGTGGTGAACAGCGTAAGCATTACCATTGTCATCAACCAATTTGGTAACTACGCCGTCAACAACCTCTGCCCAGAAGTAAACACCATTCTCCTCAACAACGGTCAAACCATTCTGTTTAGCCTCGGGGTAGATGGTTACCTCCTCGCCACTGGTAAGGGTCAGAACCCAAGTACCATCGGCACCCTGCTGGCAGTCAGCAACAACAATTTTGTCCTCAACAGCCTCGATTGCCTCCTCCAAAGAAGCAACCTCGCTCTCGATAAGAGCTTTCAGAGCAGTAACCTCGTTGCCGAGTTTAATCTCCAAAGCCTCAACGCGAGCAGTAAGGTCAGTGATGCTCTGCTCATTTTTTGCAATGCTGTCACGCAACTCAGCATCGTCGTAGCACGATACGGTCAAAGTTGCAAAACCTACAACAGCTACCATTGCAAGAGTTTTCAGATTACGGAAAAATCTTTTCATAGATAAAGTTTTTGGTTAATAAAAAAAAGTGAATTGTCTTTGTAAAAGGTTAATTTTCACCCCTAATTTCCACCGCAAAGTCGCCTCTGCGGTGGAAAAAAACGGGTTTATAGTTTCACAAATATAAAAATAAAATTGAGAAGTCGTGCAGGAAAATCTATTTTTCTCTCAAAAATAGTCATATTTCCTCCGCCTTTGGCCTATTTGCCAGTGGCTTTGGGGTGTGCCGAGAACTTCTGGTAGTCGAGATTAATCACTACGCCATCCTCCTGAACATCGCCCATACGCACGCTGCGACGGCCACTCTCAACCTCGGGAAGTTCAGCAGCAGGAACATAACCTACACTGCGTTTAACCGAGCTCAAAACCCTCTGGCGCACTACCTGCTCCATCTGAGGAGCTACACCCTCGGGTTTGTAGTCGTTGGGATAGTAGAAGCCCAAGTCGCGGAACTCGCCATCGGCAAAGATAAGGTGATCCAGCGAACCGAAGATGGGGGCATCTGCCGAGCCACCAACGGGGATACAGAGTGCGATGTCGGCATGTTTAGCAACAATCTCCTGTTTGAGAGCATAGGTTTTGAGCGACTGCGACATACAGAAGTTCTCCCAAGCGACCAAAGCCTCTTTGCAAGTGAGTTTCTTCTTGTTGCCGAGCGAATCGAAGTTCAACGAAGGATCGTCGCTAACCAAGTAGTAGAGCTGCATAGCATCCTGACCCATCTCGAAGAGGAAGTAGGGCTGACCGTCGGCAGTAAACTGACCAGTAAGGCTCGACTGGGGATTCTCACCACCCTGCAAAGCCTCGGTCTTGGTGGTAGCAAAGCCTACCTCACCCAAAACGCCGTCCCAGTCCTCTGCTACATAAGCAATAGTGTAGGTGGTGTTGGGGTCGAGAACGTCGGTCCACCTATCCCTACCCTGAGGCTCAGCCCACCAGTGGTTAGCCGAGTAGGAACCCATATCCATATCGCCATCAGCATAGAGGAACGCAAGCAACTCCTCGCGGCTCGACTCCTTGGTAGGAACGTCTATACCCTCGCCACCGCCGAAGCCCTCGATATACTGGAAGTGAATCTTAGCAGTATTCTCGAAATTGTAGGTAAACTCGATGTGTACCTGCTGAACACCAGTATGGCTAAGGTTCAAAACAGCGTCTGCCTTACTTGCCGAAGGATTGTTCTTCTCAACGGGTTTGGTCTTAATAACATCGGTGAACTGCAATGGAGCAAGCTCCCTATACTGGTTCATAGCGGTCCAAACGATGATATACTCGGTGTCGGGATCGCAAGTTACCCAAGGCTCCGACAGACTAATACCCGAGCCAAGGAGCTCGTCGGTCTCACGATTGTAGAGGTAGTTGCTATTACCAAAGCCCCAACCGTCCTGATAGAGGAAGTTGGCATACTCAGCCTTAGCAGCGTCGGTGTACTCAATAATAGCCTCTGCCTCGTGGCGAGGAAGCACTTTCATAACAGCAGCCGAGCAGTTCTCGCCAAGCTCAACATTGAGCCAGAATACGCTCGAACCAATGTGTGCCCTATCAACCTCGATTTTCGACACAGCGTCTTTGGTCTCCTCGGGACGAGCCTTCAAGCTAAACACCTCGCTCTGGAACTCAGGTGCCGGGGTGAAGTTCTTATCCAGACCAACAGCAGTAGCCATCAAAGGAACTTCGGCCGAAGCGCTCAGACCAAAATTAACGTAGTAGGTGTGGTTCTCAATATCCTCACGCGAGGTGGGATCATACACAGCGTTACGCATAAAGTCGAGATACATTTTGTCGCCATAAGCGTCGATATAAGGCTGCAAATCCTCCTCATTCGACACCCACTGGTAGAAGTACTTGCAATCATCGTTGGGCAAGTAGGTTACCTGCATTGCATCGTAGGAAGTGATGATGTCCATACCAACCTCAGGCATACCAATGAGTGTTTTGAAGGGGGTGCGAACATAGCACAAAGTCAAGTCGCCCTGATCGGTACCCTCGGTGTCGAAGCAACCAACAGCTGCAATAACATACTCGCAATCGGGTACAACCTTAGCCTGAGAATAGGGGGTATTCATCCAGTCGAACTCATGGTTCAGATAGTCATCCATATTGCCCGACGAGAAGGTATAAGCGCCTGCGCCCGACGAATCGAAGATGAAGCCACGAATCATACTCTCAACGGTAGCCTTGCTAACCTGCTTGCTCATATCCTGACCACTCATACGAAGGCCCTCATAGAGCGAGTTGTACAAGCGGCACAGAGGATAAACGTCCAAGCGATAGGACTGAACGTTAGCACCGGGGCGAACCTCAAACTTGAAGTTATTGGTCTCCTTGCCAGTAACCTTAATGGTTACACCGTCCATACCACCATCAGCCAAGTCAGCCACATAATCAACGGGGGTAATCACGTCGGGGCGATAGATAGCCTCAGGACCAGTGGGCAGTTCAGGCACGGGAGGTTCCTGTACATTGGGTTTCTCTTCGCAAGAAACCATCATTGTTGCTGCCAATGCAACAGCAGCACACAAAAACAAAGTTTTTTTCATAAAAAAAAGATACTGGTTGTAAGTTGAAGTTAATTGTTTTATCTAATTGTATTCTATTCTGCCAAATACTTGTAACCAACACTCTCGCCCACAGCGCACTCCGCCACGTTATTGACCGTCATAGTGGAGTCGATAACAAGAGCAACAATGCTCATATTATCCGTATTCCACTCCTCGGGAAGTTGGCGTTCAATAGTCCACGACGCCTCCTTCTCGGCCTCCATTGTGCCAAACGAAGTGCCATAATAGTTGTCGTCGTCATTGGAATTTAACATCTTACGCACGACATGTTGGTGTTTATACTCTTGGTGGGTTATGGAGC
>JAGBVY010000036.1 GCA_017630115.1 Tidjanibacter sp.
CGATACCCGCGTTTTTTTTAATTGAAAATTAAGAGGGAGTTTAGAGGATATGGCCTATATTGCCGATTCTCTGGGTTTTCTGGGTTCACTGGGTTTTCTGGGTTTTCTGGGACTTCCCAGTCCTCCCAGTTTTCTCTGTCCTCCCAGTCCTCCCAACACCTACACCCCATCACAAAAAAACTCGGGTATCTTTTTTAATACCCGAGTTTTTAGTTGAAAGTTATTTGACTGAGGTCGTTGGACCTTAGACGTTAGACGCGCGTTACAGCAATCTTCAAAGGCTCTTCGTCGATATCGCTATCAACAACAAAGTCGCCTGTGGGCACGTCGGCCAACACAACGCTCACAGCCAAAGTCTGCTGACCGATAAATTCGCCAAAAGCCTCAACCGAGCCAACGAGCATATCTTTCTTCTCAATCTCAACCTTAATGCGGTCGGTAACCTCGAAACCACTATCCTTACGGATGTTCTGGATACGATTGACAAGCTCGCGTGCCAAGCCCTCCTTACGCAACTCCTCCGTGACGGTAACATCGAGAGCCACAGTGAGTTTACCCTCGCTTGCCACGAGCCAGCCGGGCATATCCTCCGAGGTGATGTCGAAGTCGGCAGGGGTAACCACTACGCTCTCGCCTGCAACCTCCAAAGTGGTCTGGTCGGCTGCTTCGAGGGCTGCAATCTGCTCCTGAGTGAAGGTTGCCACGAGCGCTGCCATAGGCTTAGCAAGTTTTGCATAGCGTGCACAGAAATTCTTGAAATTGAGCTTAATACGTTTGGTAATCAAGCCGGTAGTATTGGTAATGAGTTCAATCTCCTTAACATTTACCTCGCCCATAAGCAGAGCCTTAACAGCCTCCAACCTACGACCCATATCGGCGTCCAAAACGGGGATGATGACTTTCGTCAGTGGCTGACGCACCTTGATACCCACCTTCCTACGCAGAGCCAACACCATAGAGGTGCTCTTCTGAGCCAGAGCCATCATCTGCTCCAACTCACTATCAATCAGAGCCTCATTGCACTCGGGGAAGAGGTTGATGTGAACCGAGCCCTCGTGACGGCCACTAATGGCGTTGAGGTCGGTAAAGAGCCTGTCGCTGAAAAATGGCGCAAATGGAGCGGAGAGCTGAGCCACAACCTCCAAGCAGGTGTAGAGTGTCTGGTAGGCCGAGAGTTTATCCTTGGTCATACCGCCGCCCCAGAAACGCTTACGATTTAGGCGCACATACCAGTTGGAGAGGTTCTCGCCCACAAACTCCTGAATAGCCCTCGCTGCGGGGGTAGTGTCGTAGTCATCCAAGCGAGCCTTCACCTCCTTAACAAGCGAGTTGAGCTCCGAGATAATCCAGCGGTCAATCTCGGGACGCTCAGCTACGGGCACCTCCTCCTCTTGGCCTGTGAAGCCATCCACATTGGCATAGAGGGCGAAGAAGCCGTAGGTGTTGTAGAGAGTGCCGAAGTATTTACGACGCACCTCATCGACACCATCGACATCGAATTTGAGGTTATCCCAAGGCTGCGAGTTGGAAATCATATACCACCTTGTAGCATCGGGACCATATTTGTCCATAACTTCAAATGGATCAACAGCGTTGCCCAAGCGCTTGGACATCTTGTTGCCATTTTTGTCCAACACCAAGCCGTTGGAGATAATATTCTTGAAGGCCACGCTGTCGAAGAGCATTGTTGCCAATGCGTGGAGCGTGTAGAACCAACCACGAGTCTGATCCACGCCCTCGGCAATAAAGTCGGCGGGATAGACCTTGTGGAACTCCTCGGCGCTCATCTCAAATGGGAAGTGTACCTGTGCATAGGGCATAGCACCACTATCGAACCATACGTCAATCAGGTCGCTCTCACGGCGCATAGGCTCGCCCTTGCTCGAAACAAGCACAATGTTGTCCACATAGGGGCGGTGGAGGTCAATCTTATTGTAGTTCTCCTTCGAGTAGTCGCCCACAACAAAGTCGGCATAGGGATTCTCCTTCATAAATCCGGCTGCCACCGACTTCTCAATCTCGGCTTTGAGCTCCTCAACCGAGCCGATGCACTTCATCTCGGAGTAGTCCTCGGTGGCCCACACGGGCAGAGGAGTACCCCAGAAGCGGCTACGCGAGAGGTTCCAATCAACCAAGCCTTCGAGCCACTTACCAAACCTACCCGTACCGGTCGATTCGGGCTTCCAATAGATGGACTTGTTAAGCTCGATGAGCCTATCTTTCACTGCGGTGGTGCGGATAAACCACGAGTCGAGAGGATAGTACAATACGGGCTTGTCGGTACGCCAGCAGTGGGGATAGTTGTGGGTGTGTTTCTCAATCTTGAATGCTTTGTTCTCCAATTTGAGAGCCACAGCAATATCTACATCAATGGTGGGGTCGTTCTCGGTGAGATTCTCATCGTAGGCGTTCTTCACAAACCTACCCTGCCACTCTGCATATTTCTCAACATTCACACACCTTGCCACAAAGTCGGGGTCGAGTTCCTCAATCAAGAACATCTTACCCTGCTTATCGACCATAGGCTGCTGCTTGCCCGCCTTGTCAATCAAGAGCATTGGGGCAATACCTGCCTGCTTGGCCACCCTGTCGTCGTCGGCACCAAAGGTGGGAGCGATGTGAACGATACCCGTACCATCGGCCACACTCACATAATCGCCCGTAATTACACGGAAAGCGTCGCCCTCGGGCTTCATCCAATCCATCAGCTGCTCGTAGCGTACACCAGCCAACTCCGCGCCCTTCCAAGTGCGCTCCTCAACGGTGAACGTACCCTCCATCTTCTTGGTGAAGTAACTGCCCACCAACTCTTTGGCCATAATCACGGTCTGACGGATGTTGGTATAGGGATTGGCACACTTAACTCTCACATACTCAATCGAAGGACCCACTGCCAGAGCGGTGTTCGAGGGCAGAGTCCAAGGAGTTGTGGTCCAAGCCAAGAAGTAAAGGTCGCCCTCGACATCCTCGAAGAGAGCCTCACTCTGGGCATTACGCACAACCTTAAATTGAGCCGTACAAGTGGTGTCTTTCACGTCACGGTAGCAACCGGGCTGGTTGAGCTCGTGGTTCGACAGACCCGTACCTGCTGCGGGCGAGTAGGGCTGAATTGTGAAGCCTTTGTAGAGCAAACCTTTTTTGTAGAGCTCCGAGAGCATCCACCAAAGGGTCTCGATGTATTTGTTGTCGTAGGTGATGTAGGGGTCGTCCATATTTACCCAGTAGCCCATCTGGCGGGTCAGCGCCTCCCACTTGCCGGTGAACTCCATCACCGACTCACGGCAGATGCGGTTGTACTCCTCGATGGAGATGTTTACACCCACATCCTCTTTGCGGATGCCGAGTTTCTTCTCCACGCCAAGCTCCACGGGAAGTCCGTGGGTATCCCAACCTGCCTTGCGATGAACAAGGTAGCCGCTCTGGGTTTTGTAACGGCAAACAACATCTTTCAGCGTGCGGGCCATAACGTGGTGAATACCGGGCATACCATTTGCCGAAGGAGGACCTTCGTAGAAGACAAATGTTGGGCAACCCTCACGGGTGCTGATACTCTTGTGGAAGGTGTCGTCGGCGTCCCATTTTTTCAGGACTTCCAAACCCACCTCGGCCAAATCGAGGCCTTTGTACTCGTTGAATTTCTTACCGCTCATATTATTGATTTTTGGATTATTAGCCAATTAACCTACAAAGATATTAAAATAATTGAAAATTGAAAAATGAAAATGGAAAATTGAGAGTTGAAAGTTGGTTGGAGAGGTTAAGGATGGTTTAGGATTGTTAAGGATGGGCCTATAAGCCCTATATGTCATTAAAGCCCTTAATGCCTTTAAGGACTTTGGTCTTTTGACGGTAGTCGGTAAGCGGTAAGCGGTTGGCGGTTGGCGGTCGTCGGTCGTCATCTTTTGCCTTAGGTCGTTAGACGTTTGACCTTAGACGTTAGACGAATAAAAAACGCATAGAGTGGAGAAAATTTTGTGCCAAACAAGAAGGCGAGTCCGCAGCTTACTAAACGTAAGTGAGGAACTCGCCTATCGA
>JAGBVY010000037.1 GCA_017630115.1 Tidjanibacter sp.
GTTATTTATTTTTAATTATAATTTTAATAAAGAAAGAAAATATAAATAATAAAAAATGGTGTGTGCAAAAAAGGAGCTGCGCGAAAAGATTGAGCGCCTGAAAAAAGAGAAGAGAGTGGTCATCTTGGCCCACTACTATACCAACGCCGAAGTGCAGGAGGTGGCCGACTTTGTGGGCGACAGCCTCGCCCTCTCACAGAAGGCTGCCAGCGTTGATGCCGACATCATCCTCTTTGCCGGCGTGAGGTTTATGGCCGAGACTGCTAAGGTGCTTTCGCCCGAAAAGAGAGTGTTGTTGCCTGTGGTGGAGGCGGGCTGTTCGTTGGCCGACTCGTGCGACGCCGAGCGTCTGCGCCTAATGCGTGAGGCAAACCCCGACCACATAGTAGTTTCCTATGTAAACACCTCGGTGGAGGTAAAGGCCCTGACGGATATCTGTTGCACCTCTTCCAATGCGCTTGACATCGTAAGGGCGTTGCCTGAGGGACAGAAGATACTCTTTGTGCCCGACCGCAACCTCGGCTCTTATATAAATAAATGTACGGGACGCAATATGAAACTCTGGGATGGAGCGTGCTTGGTCCACGAGCGTTTCTCGGCTGAGAAGATTGCCTCGCTGAAAGCTCAACACCCAAAGGCGGTTGTGTTGGTTCACCCCGAGTGTCGTCCCGAGGTGGTGGCTATGGCCGACTACGCAGGCTCTACGGCGGGTATATTGGCCTACTGCGACCGCCCCGAGGTGGAGGAGGTAATAGTGGTGACCGAGAGCGGCATACTCCACGAAATGACCACCCGTCACCCTGGCAAGAAATTCTACCTTGTAGAGCCAGATGAGGGGACAGATAAGTGCATCTCGTGCTACGATATGAAGCTCATAACCCTCGAAAATATCCTCACCACCCTCGAAGAGGAGAGGCCGGAGATAACAATTCAGGAGGATGTACGCCAAGCAGCCGAAGGCTCTATCCGAAGGATGTTGGAGATGAGTAAATAGATTATAAAACCAAAATTATTAACTAAATAAATAGATTAAAACAGATGAAAAGATTTTTTATTACAGCCTTGGCGCTTGTTGTGTCGCTTACAACATTTGCCGACGAGGGTATGTGGTTGTTGCCCTTGTTGAAGAAACTCAACATTAAAGATATGAAGGCTAAGGGATTGGAACTCTCGGCTGAGGATATTTATTCGGTCAACAACTCCTCTATCAAAGATGCAATCGTTATCTTTGGAGGTGGATGTACGGGTGAGATAGTATCGCCCAACGGCCTATTGTTCACCAATCACCACTGCGGTTTTGGCTCTATTCAGGCCCTGAGTAGTGTGGAGCACGACTACCTGAAAAACGGTTTCTGGGCAATGAATAACAAAGAGGAACTCCCCGCCCCCGGCTTGCAGGTGACCTTCATACGCCATATTGAGGATGTTACCAAACAGATGCTCAAAGGTGTAAAAGAGGAGATGAGCTCTCAGGAGAGGGCCGAAAAGATTGCTGCCAATGGAGAAAAACTCAAAGCGAAGGCCGAGAAGAAGCATGGTGGTAAAACCATCTCTGTAAAGGATTTCTTCGGTGGCAACCAGTACTTCTTGTTTGTAATGGAGGTTTATAAAGATGTTCGTCTTGTTGGTACACCTCCCTATGCAATTGGTAAATTTGGTGGTGAGACCGACAACTGGATGTGGCCACGTCATACGGGCGACTTCTCGGTCTTCCGTGTGTATGCAGCTCCCGACGGCAAGAGCCCTGCTGAGTACTCGCCCGAGAATGTGCCCTATCAGGCCGACAAGTATCTTACTATCTCGACCGAGGGCTACAAAGAGGGTGACTATGCAATGATTATGGGTTTCCCCGGCACTACCACCCGCTATATGACCTCCTACGAGATTGACAAGATGCTCACAGTTGATAATCCCAACCGCATCTACATCCGTGGCGAGAGGCAGGCAATCTTGAAGGTGCATATGGCTGCCGACGACGCCATCCGCATCAAATATGCCTCAAAATATGCCTCCTCGTCGAATTACTGGAAGAATTCGATTGGTAAGTCGAGAGGTGTAGAAAAACTCGGTGTAAAGGGCCAAAAAGCCGCCGAGGAGAAGGCCTTTACAGAGTGGGTATGGAAAGATATGAACAAAAAGCGCATCGAGGAGTATGGCCAGGCGCTTCCTCTGATTGAGAAGTATGTTGAGGAGGCTACCCCCTATGAGAGCGACGTGCAGATTCTGAGCGAGACATTGTTCCGCGCTGCCGAGATTCTCAACGCCTCGACCACCTTCTACAATCGCTACCGCCGCACCGAGAGTATCGACGAGGCTTTGGAGAGCGTTAAGAGGTTCTATAAAGACTACGACGAGGGTGTTGATAGGCTCGTGACGTGCCGTATGTTTGAGGTGCTCAGGGAGATGATTCCTGCCGAGTGTAGGCCCAAATCGTTGGAGGTAATTGACACCAAGTGGGGTGGCGACGTAAAGGCCTTTACGGAGAATTTGTTTGAAGAGTCTGTATTTGCCAACGAGCAGAGGTGTGTTGGTGCAGCTGCCGCAGGCGACATCGCCGTATTTGAGAACGACCCCGCAATGGTTATTATGAAGGATGCCTCGGCTCTCTACAACGAGTTGCTGGCTAAAATTAAACCCCTCAAAGAGGACTATCAACGAGGCCACAGGCTCTACATCAAGGGTCTTATGGAGATGCAGCCCGAGAGGGCCTTCTATCCCGACGCAAACTTCACCTTGCGCCTTACTTACGGTACCATTCTCCCCTACTCGCCTGCCGACGGCGTGCTCTACAAATACTACACAACTATTGGCGGTGTTGTAGCAAAAGAAGACCCCAACAATCCCGTAGATTTCACTGTGGATGAGGGCCTTAAAAAACTCTATGCCGAGCAGAATTGGGGCGGATATGCCGATGCCGATGGCACCCTCCACACCTGCTTCCTCTCGACCAACGACATTACCGGCGGTAACTCAGGCAGCCCCATTATGAACTCTAAGGGCGAGCTGATTGGTCTTGCTTTCGACGGCAACTGGGAGGCTATGAGTGGCGACATTGCCTTTGAGCCCAATGTTCAGAGGACTATCAATGTTGATGTGCGCTATGTGCTCTGGTGTATCGACACTTTGGGTGGTGCGGGTTGGTTGTTGGATGAGATGACAATTAAATAATTCCGAGCGCACCTTGTTTTCGGCTGTCCCTTGTGGGCTTATTTTGCACCAACCTTCGGCTCGCAAATCCTCACTTACCTAAGTAAGTTCCGGTGTTGCTCGCTCGGATTGGCACAAAATAATCTCCACAAAACCCAGCCGACCCTCCTCCAACCCTGTGGTCTGACGTCAAAGGTCTAACGTCTAACGACCTAAGGCCTATATAAAACTCGGGTATCTTTTAATACCCGAGTTTTTTGTTGGGCTTATAAGGCTTATAGCCCCTACTCTCTAACCCTCCAAATAATTTTCAATTCTCAA
>JAGBVY010000038.1 GCA_017630115.1 Tidjanibacter sp.
CTATATCTCCTATATCTCTTATATCTCTTATATCTCTTATATCTCTTATAACTCCTATTATGTTCTACACCGCCCCAACATTCATCCCACCCCTCGCACGGCCCCCTTTCCACCCTCTACCAACGAACTTTCCACCCAGAACTAAAAAATATAGTTGGAAAACTATGAAAAATAGTTGTATGTGAAAATTTTTTAGTTACCTTTGTGGTGGTTAATCAATCAAAGCAAAAAGAGTTATGCAGAAACTGACTAATAAAGAGGAAGAGATAATGGTCTACTTGTGGGAGCGAGGGGCTATGTTTGTGAAGGATATTGTGGCTCTCTACGCCGACCCCAAACCCCATTTCAACACTATTTCGACAATGGTGCGTATGCTCGAAGCCAAGGGTTTTGTGGGTCACGAGGCCTTTGGCAACACCTATCGTTACTATCCCATCATCTCGCACGAGGAGTACTCCAAGGGGGTGCTGGGCAATGTGGTGACTCGCTATTTCGAGAACTCTTACAAGTCGGTCGTGTCGGCCCTGATAGAGGAGGAGAAAATCTCGATCGACGAGTTGGAAGAGCTAATACGTAAAGTGCAAAATCAGTAACATCGCTATGTTCGACTTTGTTATATATCTCGGCAAAAGCGCTCTTTGCCTTGTCGCCCTATATTTAATATATAAGGTGTCGATGAGTCGCGAGACACTCCACCGACTCAACCGCTGTCTGCTGTTGGGGTCATTACCTCTGTCGGCACTGTTGCCCTTGTGTCGCATCAAGGTCGTTAAGGAGTATACCCCTGCGCCTACCGCCACCACCATAGAGTTCAACGATGTAGTGTTGGCCGAGGCGGGCATAGACCACCTGGCACTGCTTAGGGTTATGGCCGTAGGGTTGTTTGTGGTGGGAGTGGTTGTTATGGTTGTGCGTCTGGTGTTGAGTCTCTGCTCGGTGTGGCGACTTACCCGTAGTGGGCGCAGGAACACCATTGCAAAGGGCATTTCCCTCACCGTTGTTGAGAGCATACCCTCGCCATTTAGTTGGTTTGGCCATATTGTAGCCTCGGAGGAGGATTTGCAGCAGTGCCGCCCGATGATTCTCGCTCACGAGATGGCCCACATACGCCTTGGACACTCGTGGGATGTGCTGATGGTCGATGTGGCATTGTGCCTTTGGTGGTTTAACCCTGCATTGTGGCTGATGCGTCGAGAGTTGCAGTCGCTACACGAATATCAGGCAGATGATGCTGTGCTCAAAGAGGGCATAGATGCCAAGACATACCAGATGTTGCTAATAAAAAGAGCAGTTGGCTCAAGACTCCACTCCGTTGCCAACTGCCTGAATCACAGTAATCTTAAAAAACGAATCACTATGATGTGTAAGAAAACCTCTTCGAGGTGGTCGGCAGTCAAGGTACTGCTTGTACTGCCCATGGTGGCTTTGTCGCTCGCTGCTTTTGCCACCACCGTCTATGTACCTCGCGAAGTACAAGACAAAGTTACGGAAATTTCCGCAAATCAGCAACCCTCGGTCCAGACTGACCAGACCAACAAGGTAGACAAGATGCCAACCTTCCAGGGTGGTGGTCTGGAGAAGTTCAGCCTATGGATGCAGAGCAATGTGACCTATCCTGCCGAGGCTGTGGCCAAGGGTATCGAAGGACGAGTACTCTTTAAGTTTGTGGTCGAGAAGGATGGTTCGTTGTCGTCGTTCGAGGTGGTTCAGTCGCCCGACAAACTGCTCTCCGACGAGGTAGAACGAGTCTTCAACTCGGCACCCCACGAATGGACACCTGGAGAGGTGGCGGGCGAAAAGGTGAAGGTAAATTTTATGTTGCCGGTTGCTTTCTCGATGCAAGGCAAGGCTTCGACACCTGTTTTGATTGTTGATGGCGAGCGTAGGCCTTATGAGGAGCTGAATCAAATTACCCCCGAGAGCATTGAGTTGATGTCTGTAATCAAAGACCACAAAAAACTCTCACCCTCCCTTGGAATTACCGAGGCCGAGGCTGCCAATGGGGTCGTCTTGGTTCTCCTTAAAGGCGAAAATGAGATTTGTAAAACCATCTATATCAATGTGGAAGAGTTGGGCGACAACAAAACAAAAATTGCCTTCGTGGTAGATGGTAAGAGCCTGCGTGTGGAAGAGTTACAGCCCTTGTTCGAGGGTTTGAACGGCACCGTAGACAAACTCATTGTCAATGCCCCCGCCAATACTCCTGCCGGCGCCATATCCAAGATTCAAGAGGTAGCCCGCGCAGCTGGCATCCTCAAAATCAGCTATCCCAATATGCGATTTCAGTAGGTTCGACAGAAAAGCCCCTCAGGTTGTCGGCACCCGACATTAAAGGGATACCCCAACAAAAAAAGACCTTCCCAAACACTTGGGAAGGTCTTTCGTTTTGAGCGTCTCTCCAACTGATTAGTCGCAGAGCGATACGCGGTAGAAGCTAACAATCTTAGCCTCAGCGTCGGCAGCTTTGAGAGTATCTTTAACCGAAGTCTTACCATCGCCCATCTGGTATGCCTGCTCCTCCAAAGTCTGCTCCTTGAAGAATTTCTGCAAGCGACCCTTTGCAATGTTCTCAACCATCTGTGCGGGAAGGTTTGCAGCCTTCTCAGCCGAAACGGTCTTGATGATCTCGCGAGCCTGCTCAGCCTGCTCAG
>JAGBVY010000039.1 GCA_017630115.1 Tidjanibacter sp.
TCGAAGGGAGGAGTAGCAATACGAACATTGAGCATACTGATGTCATCCTCAGCGGGCTGGTTGGCCATAGAGTAGGCACGGAAAGTAGGCTCGGGGTTTTTGGCCACGATGTCCCACATCTTAAATTTGGTCCAGTCAGCGTGGAATTTGGGGTCGATATCCATATCGGAGAACTTAATCTCGTCGTACTGAGGCACGTCAATCTGGATGTAACCACCACTCTTGAATTTGAGTTTCTCGCCTGCGGGCAATTTTACCACAAACTCTTTCATAAAGGTCGATACGCTGCGGCACGAAACCACCTCGCACTCCATCTTCTTAACGCCCAGAACGCTCTCGGGGATACGAATATCCAAGTCGCCTTTAACCTTAACTTGGCAACCGAGCCTCCAATGCTCTTTCTGTTGTTTGCGGGTGAAGAAACCAACCTCGGTGGGCAGAATCTCGCCACCGCCGTCCATTACCTGCACCTTGCACATACCGCAACTACCCTGTCCACCGCAAGCCGAGGGAAGAAAAATCTTCTCCTGAGCGAGAGTGTTAAGAAGCGAGTTGCCGCTGGCCACTTTGAGGGTCTTTTCGCCCTCATTGATACTAATTGTAACCTCGCCCGAGCTTGTGAGTTTGGCCTTTGCAACAAGCAGCAAAGCTACAAGCAACAACAAAGCCACGAGGAAGACTACAACTGCAACTATAATAATTGTTGTGTTCATTTCTCTAAATTTTGCTAATTAAGTTCTACATCTGGAAGCCCGAGAAAATCATAAACGCCATACCAAGCAGACCTGTGATGACGAATGCCAAACCGGGACCACGCAAGCCTTTGGGAACATTGGAGTAGCTCAGACGCTCACGAATGGCTGCCATAACAAGAATTGCAATCCACCATCCAAAACCCGAGCCAAAGCCAAATACCGCAGCCTCGCCAACGGTAGCAAAGTTACGCTGCTGCATAAACAGAGCGCCACCCATAATTGCACAGTTTACAGCAATAAGGGGCAAGAAGATACCGAGCGAGTTGTAGAGCGAGGGCGAGAATTTCTCAACAATCATCTCCAACAACTGCACAAATGCTGCAATCACGGCAATAAAGAGAATGAAACTAAGGAAGCTCAAATCAATAGATGCAGCCATCTCCTCGGGCAAAAGCCACGAGAGTGCACCAGCTTTGAGCACATAGTTTTCGAGCAGGTAGTTCAGGGGCACAGTCATAAGCATTACAAATGTAACGGCCAGACCCAAACCATTGGCAGTCTTAACGCTCTTCGAAACGGCAATGTAGGAACACATACCGAAGAAGAACGAGAATACCATATTGTCAATAAAGACAGACTGAATAAATAGTTTCAAAAGTTCCATATACTATGCTCCTCCATTATTTTTCTTGTAAATCTTTGTTCATACTGCGGTGAACCCAGATGATGATACCTACAATAATAAGTGCCGAAGGTGGGAACAGCATCAGACCATTGTTTACATAGCCAGCCTCATAGAAGCACTCGGGAATAACCTGATAGCCAAAGAGCGTACCGCTACCCAAAAGCTCCCTGAAAAAGCCGATGATAACCAACACTGCGCCGTAGCCCAAGCCGTTACCAATACCGTCCAAGAGCGAAGGTAGAGGTTTGTTCGACAGAGCGAAGGCCTCCACACGACCCATAATGATACAGTTGGTAATAATAAGGCCAACATAAACAGAGAGTTGTTTGCTCACATCGTAAACATAGGCTTTCAACACATCGTTTACAATAGTAACCAAAGCTGCGATAACAACGAGCTGCACGATAATACGGATGCGATCGGGAATACCGTTACGCAGCAGCGAAAGAACAAGGTTCGAGAATGCACACACGGCGGTAACCGAAAGACCCATTACCAACGCGGGCTTCAACTGGGTTGTAACTGCAAGTGCCGAGCAGATACCCAGAATCTGAACCAGAATAGGGTTGTTTTTTGCCAACGGATTAGTCAGCGATTGAAAAGTTTTGTTTTTCATTGTCTTACTCTGCAATTTCAGTAGATTCTACAACAGGAGCCTCGGCCGCTGCGGTACGAGCTTTGAAGAATGCGTCGTAGCAGCTAAGGCAATCTTTAATCATTTTTTCCAGACCATCGGAGGTTTTGGTACCACCGGTAACAGCATCCACAGCGTGGATGTCGCCCTCTTTTGCGCCACCTTTAACCACCTCTACACCAACGAATTCGCCGTTGTTGTAAATCTGTTTCTTGGGGAACTGTGCCTGATACTTAGCAGTTGCAATCTCAGCACCCAGACCGGGAGTCTCACCTGCGTGGTCGAAAATAGCACCTTTGATGGTGTTCATATCGGCCTCCAAAGCGATGTAGCCCCAGATGTCGTCCCAAAGACCCTTACCGGTAAGAGGCACTACAACCTCGCCGTTCTCCTTATTCTCAAATACGGGGAACTCACCAGCTGCAAAGTTAGTGGGAAGATCGAAGAGTTTTTGCAATGTAGCAGCAGCGTCGGTGCTAACAACCTCGCCCTCGGCATTAACTACATAAGCCTCGATAAACTTATCATAGCTGCCCTTCTCCAAGCCGAGCGAAGCCACAATAGCGTCTTTCTTCTCGTTGAGAACGTTGGCATCCTGTTTGCTTTTGAGGCTCAACGAGGTAAATGCAAGCATTACAGCCACCAGAACAACCATAACGGTTGAGTAGAATACAATGTAGGCGTTGCTGTTTTTGCCGCCCAAAAATCCTTTTTTACTCATAATTCTATCCTCCTGGTTTTATGCGTTAATGGTTTTCTTTGCCCTGCGGTTGCGACGACTAACATTTGCCTGAACAACGTAGTGGTCAACAACGGGAGCCAAAGCATTCATAAAGATGATAGCCAACATCATACCCTCGGGATAGCCAGTGTTGAATACGCGAACAAGGATTGCGAGCGCACCAATCATAAAGCCAACAATCAGCTTACCACAGTTGGTCTGAGCCGAGGTGACGGGGTCGGTAGCCATAAATACAGCACCGAAAGCAAAGCCACCAAGCAACAGGTGCTGCCAAGCAGGAAGTGCCATATATTTCTGAACCTCGGTTGCGCCAGTAAGGTCGGCGGGAGCCAAGAGATTCAATACGCCACCCATAACAAGGCCACCAACAAATACGCTAATCATAGTCCTCCAACTTGCTGTGCCAGTGGCAAGAAGCACAATAGCACCAAGCAGGATGCACAATGTCGAGGTTTCACCAATAGAGCCGGGGATTGTACCGATGAATGCGTCGAGCATCGACACGTTGGTAGTACCCGTGTTGGCCAACTCGCCAAGAGGAGTAGCACCAGTGCGTGCGTCGCTAAACCATACAGCCTCACCCGAGATGCTCGAAGTGTAGGAGAAGAAGATAAATAGACGAGCCAACAGAGCGGGGTTGAAGATGTTCATACCCGTACCGCCGAAAATCTCCTTACCAACAACCACAGCAAAAGCGGTAGCCAAACCGGTCATCCACAGGGGAGTACCAATAGGAATAATCAGAGGAATCAGGATACCCGAAACGAAGAAGCCCTCATTTACCTCCTCTTTGCGAATCTGAGCAAATGCACACTCAATCGACAAACCAACAACGTAGGTCACCAAAATCGAGGGCAACATCTGCCAGAAACCATACCAGAAGTTCTGCCAAATGGTAAAATCGGCACCATCAATCCTCTGGAAACCAATGTTCCACATACCGAAGAGGATGGTGGGAATAAGTGCGATGATTACCATAAACATCGTACGTTTCATATCGTTGCAGTCACGAACGTGTGAGCCTTTCTTGGTAACATCGGTAGGCACATAGAAGAATGTCTCCATTGCCTCATAGAACGAGTGCAACCACGACAATTTACCGCCCTCCGAGAAGGTGGGAGCAAACTTATCAAGCAATCGTTTTGGAAGGGGTGTAGTATTTTTCTGTTTCATATGCTTACATCTCCTTAATCATCAGGTTAATACCATCGCGAACAAGGGCCTGCAACTCCTGCTTCGAAGGATCTACAAACTCACACAGAGCCACATCCTCCTCTATAATTTCGTAGATACCCAAGTTCTCCATCTTCTCAATATCACCTGCCATAATCGCCTTAAAGAGGTACATAGGATAGATATCCATAGGCAGATATTTCTCATACAGGCCTGTCACAACAAAGGGACGCACGCCACCGTTAAGACCAGTTCTGAGGTCGTATTTCTTCTTGGGCATCAGCCACGAGAAATAGGTGCGCGATACGGAGAATTTGTTAAGACGAGGTGCAAGCCAGCCGATAAGCTCCAACTCACCGCCCTCAGGAATAACGCTTACCTGCGAGGAGTAGCAACCAACATAATCGTTAGCGCTTACTTTTACACCCGAAAGTACATTACCCTCAATAATGCGGAAGGTAGCACCACCCGACTGGGGTTTGATGCGAGCGGGCATAATCACGTCGGCAACAGAGCTACCAACAAGACCCCTAACATACATAGGATGAGCAACCTGTGAGCCTACAACAGCCCAAGTTTTGGTCATATTCACCCTGTTCTCAGTAAAGAGGCGACCGATGATGGCCACATTCTGAATAGCGACAGTCCACACTTTCTCGCCCTTATTTACGGGGTCGATGTGGTGAATCTGCACACCCACGTTACCTGCGGGGTGAGCACCTGCGAAGTAGTGTTTCTCAACACCCTCTACGCCTTCGAGCAGGCTCTTCTGACCAGCCCTAAGACCAAGATGCACCTTGCCACAGAGTTTCCTAAGAGCGTCGAAACCAGCCTGCACAGCCTTCATATCCCCCTCCAAGGCGATATTCATATCAGCTGCCAAGGGAGCCGAATCGAAGCCCGAAACGAAGATGGCTTTGGGAGTATCATTGCTGTCGGCAATGATACCATAGGGGCGCTGAATAATCATTGCCCACAAGCCGCTCTCCAACAGAGCTGCTACAACCTCCTCACGCGAAGCAGTTGCGAGATTGGTGTTAAAGGGTTTGTAGGTTTGTTCTACATCGGCAGCAACCTCAATAGCAAGCAACTTGCGTTTCTCGCCACGACGAACAGCCGAAATGGTACCGCTAACAGGCGACGTAAACATTACTTCGGGATGAGCTTTGTCGTAGAACAAAGCATCACCTGCCATAACTTTGTCACCCTCGGCCACCAACAATTTGGGTACAACACCTTCAAAGGCGAGAGGCGATACAGCGTAGCGCTCCCCGATGGGAAGTTCTACTACACTCTTGTCGGCTTCACCTACGAGCTTGATGTCGAGACCCTTTTTAAGTTTAATGACTTTCGACATATCTGTTAAGATAGGTAAATAAGTTAATAAAAAATTTTGGTTTATAGTTTGTGATATATTCGCGTTAAAACACACTTATGCAATAAACTTCGCAAAGATAACCCTTATTTTTATAAATAGGTAATCTTTGTGTTATTATTTTCACACATTTTTTTCACAAAGGAATTTTGTATCTTTGCCGAGAAGATGAACCAATATATAAACATACACACCCACAAGGAGCACGATGGGGAGGTTGCGATTGTCAGTTGGCGCATTGGCA